>DASVYG010000456.1:0-16367 GCA_036392315.1 Gemmatimonadaceae bacterium | reverse complement strand
AATCGCTTTCGCGCGCGGTTTTGCGCCGGCCGACAGCGCAGCGCGAGTCGAATTCTTTCCAGGGGTGATTGCCGCGGCGGTCAACGGCCTGGTGTCCCTGCCCGCCGCGAGCCGCGTCATTGGCAGCGTTGTTCTTGGACGCAATACGTATGTATTCGGCACGACCACGCTGTCGCCCGATTCGGTGCTCGCATGGTATGCGGCGGACTATTCACGACGCGGCTGGTCCGCTGAGGCCCTCGTGCGTGTCATGGCCGGTCAGCTGGGCGGCGGATTTCGCCAACCGCCGCCACAAAGACCGTCCACCTTCTGCAACGCAGGTCAGGAGGCGGACGTCGCCGCGACACGATCCGCCGAAGGATGGACGAGCTTCCGCGTGCGGCTCGCGAGCGTCGCAACCCTGTGCAACCTATCGCTTGCAGTGCGGCAAACGACACCCAAACCCGTTCCGCTGCCGATCATTTACGATCCGCCGAATACGGGAGTGCGGCCCGAGTGTTTCGCCGCGTTTGGTTCCACGCAGCAGACTCAAACGCAGATGGCGACGACGATGGAGCCGAGCGCGCTTTTGGAGCACTACGGCAAACAGCTCGAAACCCAAGGATGGTCGCCCACGCCGTCGACCGTGAGCACGTCGAGTGGCACGTGGACGCGCCGGGATTCCACCGGTGCGATGCAAGTCGCCGTGGTGAGCGTTCGCGTACCGCCAAATGTCCCGACATGTCGCACCGCGACACTCGAGATTACTACGATGAGAAACCCCTGATATGAGATCACGCATCCTTTCCATGGCACTCCTGGCGGCAATCGCCGCCGGCGCGCCCGCGCAGGGCGTTCCGCCCGCCGGACCAGACTCCCTGCCGCGCGAGCTCGTCGAAGCGTTGTTGCGCCCCTACCTGGGCCTGTATTCGGGCGCTGCGTCCGGGTTCGTCGTCGGACACGTGCCGGCATCGCTCGCGCCGTTCTTCTTCGTTCCACCCGGTGCCCGGGTTCTCGGCGGAATCGAGACACCCAGCACGACTGTTGTCGTGCTGTCCGTTCAGATGCCGGTGGACGAGGTTCGTTCCGCGTACCGCCGCGAGCAGCTCCGGCTCGGGTGGACCATGCCGTCGCCGGCCGGGCCGCGCGGGTGGGGATTCGTCCCCGCGCCCGGAATGTCGCAAGATGGCAGCCTGGTGTTCTGTCACATCGGACAGTCGATTCAAATCGTGCCGTACCAAATGTCGTCACAGCCGCTCATCGTGACCGCCACGGTGCAGAACTACGGCAGCTCGTGCGGGACGCAAATGCGATTCGGAATGCAGGGGTCCACGGCAATGGAACTGCCGGTGTTGATGAATCCGCAGGACGCCGCCATGAACGACCGAACCTGCGTTTCCTCGACCCTGAGTCTCGTCGGAAGCAATGGGACGAGCGAGCGACTGCAAACCAAGCTTTCGCCGACGCAACTGCTCGAGCATTTCTCGCGGCAACTTTCCGACTCTGGTTGGTCGGCATCGCCCGCGCTCGCTGCCGTACGTCGCGTGTGGACCCGGCCGGATAGCGGCGGTGCCGCTCGGGAGCTGACGCTGACCATCACACCGTCGACAATCTCCGGTTGCCAGGAACTCTCCATGCAGGTGCGCCGCGTGCTCGGCGTACCGGGGCGCTGAGTCGACCGGAACGACAAACCCCTCAGGAGCAGCACGCTGCTGCCTGAGGGGCTCATCCTAGCTGGCGGGATTCGATCTTTTGGTTCGACTCCACGACGTGCGTGGACCGATCGACTTCCCTTTTCCGATTCGTATCGGTCCGAACCGGTGTCCTGGAATTCTTCAAGACGTCAGTCGTGACCAGCAACCCCACGACCGGTGAATCGACGTCGAACCGCCGGTTCACAGTGCTTCAGCAGCGTCCCGCCGAAGCTTTTCCGACCGCGGGTTAGACCGTGTCCGCGTTCGGGAGGCACATAGTGCAATCGACGTCGAATTTCGTCAATCGAGAAAATTTCCCGAAGGGAGTAACCGCCGATTCTCGCGCGGAGCGATGACGATTCACGACAGACTCTGCCGTTGTTGTCGCGTTCTTTCCCTAGATCGCCTTGAATTCCTCGAACGGCTGTCGGCACGCGTTGCAGTACCAGATCGACTTGCACGCGGTAGAACCGAACACACTCTTCTGCTCGACATCGTTCGACTTGCAGTAGGGGCAACGAATCGCCGCTCCGCGTCGGCGAAGCGGAACGAGTTCAACCGAGTCGGCCGGGCCGGGCGGTGCGATGCCGTACGCTTCGAGCTTCTCGCGCGCCGAGGCCGAGATCCAGTCTGTGGTCCACGCGGGTGAGTACGTCGTCCGGATCTCGACCGGACCCAGCGCCTCAGCCGCGAGCGCCCGACGGATCTCCATCTCGATCTCGTGCATGGCCGGGCAACCCGAGTAGGTCGGCGTGATCGTGACAACGACGCCCGCGTCGCTCGCAACAGCGTCACGCACGATCCCGAGCTCGACGACGCTCAGCACCGGCACCTCGGGGTCCTTCACCGTGCCGAGGATCTCGAGTAGCTCCTCGCGCGACGGAAGTGCGCGCCTCACCATGTCGCCCCCGGATGCGAACGCGCGACGATCTGCATCTCCGCGAGCATATGTCCCAAGTGCTCGGTATGACGACCCTCGCGCCCACCGCGCTGCATGTACCCGACGTTTGGAACCGTCAGCGTAGCGCGGCGCAGTACGTCCTCGATCTGTTCCCGCCACGGTTCAGCAAGCGTGCTCGGATCGACACCGAGTCCGCTCGCCACCGCCTCGCGGTCGATCGCGTCGGCGAGAAAGAGCTCACCGGTGTAGCGCCAGAGATCATCGACCGCCTGTTGCGCGCGAGCATGGCTCTCGTCGGTGCCGTCGCCCAATGTGACGACCCACTGCCCGGCGTGGCGGACGTGATATCGCGCCTCCTTCACGGCCTTGGCAGCGATGCCCGCCAGCTCGGCGTTCGTGCTGCGCTGGAGCGCGTCCATCTGCAGCAATGAGAATACGCTGAACAACAGCTGTCGCACGATCGTAAACGCGAAGTCGCCGATCGGGAGCTCGACGAGCAGCGCGTTTCGATAGTCGAGAACGTCCCGAAAATACGCGAGCGCGTCTTCGTTGCGGCCGGCGCCCTCGAGCTGGCCGGCGAGCTTGAGCAGCAGCGTCGCCTCGCCGATCAAGTCGAGCGCCACGTTCGCGAGGGCAATATCCTCCTCGAGAATCGGACCGTGGCCGCACCACTCGGACACGCGGTGGCCCAGCACGAGCCGATCGTCGCCGAGGCGAACCACGTACGCGAACGCCGCGAGATCGCTCATCGCGCCGCTCCGGAATTATCAGAAAACACGAACGCCACGTGGCACCTTGTAGAACTGCGGATGGCGATATGGCTTGTCGTTCCCCGGATCGAAGAACGGACCCATGTCGTCCGGCGTTGACGCCGTGATCGCGGAACTGGGCACGACCCAGATGCTCACCGCCTCACCGCGCCGGGCGTAGACATCGCGGGCATTCTCCAGCGCCTGCTCGGCGGTCACGGCGTGCACGCTCCCCGCGTGCTCGTGCGCGGCACCGTTCGGCGGCTGGAGGAACACCTCCCACAGCGGCCACTGCGAGTCCGTCGGCGTGACGCCGTTGGCGTTGGTCATGTTGTCGTGCGAGTCTGGCATGTTCGTGAACGCGGCGGCCCGAAAGCCGCCGCGATTGGTGAGAGATCAGGCTGCCTCGGTGTCGGCTCGTCTATGTTTTGCGGCGTAGGCCGCCGCAGCCACGCGCACCCATTCCCCGTCGGCGTGAGCCTTCCGCCGAGCGGCAATGCGCTCGCGGTTGCACGGACCGTCGCCCTTGACGACGCGCCAAAATTCCGACCAGTCGATCTCGCCGAATCGCCAATTCTCAGTGTCCGGATCATACTCGAGCGCGGGATCGGGCAGTGTGAGGTCGATGGCTTTGGCTTGCGCGACCGTCAGGTTGACGAAGCGTTGTCGCAGCTCGTCGTTGCTCTTCTTCTTCACGCCCCAGCGCTTAAGCTCATCGCTGTTCGGCGAATCGGCGTCGTGCGGTCCGAACATCATCAGGGAGGGCCACCACCATCGGTTGACGGCGTCCTGCGCCATGGCCTTCTGCTCCGGCGTCCCAGCCGCGAGGGTCGCCATGATCTCGTAGCCTTGGCGCTTGTGGAAGTTCTCTTCCTTGCAGATGCGCACCATGGCCCGCGCGTAGGGCCCATAGCTGGCCTTGGCGAGCATGGTTTGATTCACGATCGCCGCGCCATCCACGAACCAACCGATGCACCCGATGTCGGCCCACGTCAGCGTCGGATAGTTGAAGATGCTCGAGTACTTCGCCGTTCCGTCGAGCAGCTGCTGGATCAACTCATGCCGGTCGACGCCGAGGGTCTCGGTGCCGCAATAGATGTAGAGCCCGTGACCAGCCTCGTCCTGGACTTTCGCGATCAACGACATCTTTCGCCGAAGGTTCGGAGCCCGCGTGATCCAATTCCCTTCCGGCAGCATGCCGACGACCTCGGAATGCGCGTGCTGCGACATCATCCGCACAAGCTGCTTGCGATAGCGCTCGGGCATCCAATCTTTCGGCTCGATCGTCTCGCCGCGCGCGATGCGCGCCTCGAACTCCGCGATCCGCGCGGCATCGTCGAGTTGCGGTTCAGACCGTACAGGTTGATTCGCCATTCCGTTTCGCTCCCTGACTGACGCGCCTGGCCTCGCGGGGCCCTTCGGAAATCTAAGTGGACGCTCTTTCGTCAAGTTGGCGCCCCGGGACCGACAGAACAACCAGGGCCGGGGCGCGGCCGGGGGCTACCGTGCCGCGCGCGCTGAATTCCTCATGAATTCCTCGGCGGTTGGAGCGCGCCGACCCTGCCGGGTAGATTGGGGTACTCGATAACACCTTTCTCGGACCGGATGAATGCGCCCTCGTTTTTCGATTGGTTTGCTTGCCGTGCTCGTATTGTTCTCCCGTGTCGCGACCGCCCAGGATCGCGCGGCCGAGTCCGATCGAATGACCGATGGTCTTCTTCCTGGAGACTATGTGCGACTCTCCGCCGGGCTGCTATCTCCGGTGAATCCGCAAGGCAGCCTGCGCGACTGGGATCGAGGCACGGCGTACAACCTCGTCTGGGAGAACTGGCAGTCGGGCCCGGGCGGCGTGGGTCGCATCGGCTTTGGCATCGGCGTCAACTATGGACTGCTGCCGCTGAACCAGACGCAATTCCTCAGCGAGTTCGTCACGCCCCAGGGCTCCCGCGCCACGGCGGCAACGGCGTCGAGCGCCTCGCTGCTCGAGATCGAGACCAATGTTCGCTTCCGAATTCCGGCGCCATACATCATGCCGAATCTCAGCCTTGGATTCGGGTACATCAATTTTCGTCCGTCCACGATTCAATACGCCGCACCCGAGGGCTCGGCGACGACCGCCGAGCAACGGCGCTATGGTGGGGAGTTCACGATCGGCGGTGGGCTCGACAAACACATCGTCGATCGCTTCGCGGTGTTCGGTGAGGCGACGTACACCTATGGCTTCACGAGCCTCGGCCAAGGATTGGCGCGGCCCGGCGGCACCTGCGCGACGTCGAGCAACGGATGCGATCCGCTCAAGAACACGACGCTCGGCACGATTCGCGGCGGTTTGAGGGTGCGCGTCGGTGGCTGATCGCCCGGCCGACACGACGCTCGCGCGCGAGCATAGCGCGTTAGCGCCGGGAGGATCAGTCTCGTCATATACGGTTGGCGGAATCACCGACGTGTGCTTCGGCCATCCCAAGAGCAACTCCCTTCCGTCGACGGTCCTGCGATCGTTGGCCGACGCGATCACGGCCGCCGGCACCCAGGCCGATACGCGCGTCGTGGTACTCCGCAGCTATGGGACCGGTGCATTTTGCGCCGGCGCATCGTTCGATGAGCTCACAGCGATTCGCGACGCCTCGGCGGGAAAGGAATTCTTCATGGGCTTCGCGCGCGTGATTCTGGCGATGATTCGCTGCGCCAAGCCGATCGTCACGCGCGTGCATGGCAAGGTGGTCGGTGGAGGCGTCGGGCTTGTCGCGGCATCGGACTACGCACTCGCAACCGGGAATGCGTCGCTGCGGTTGAGTGAGTTGGCGGTGGGCATCGGTCCGTTCGTCGTGGGCCCCGTGATCGAGCGAAGAACCGGCTCCGGCGCATTCGGCCCAATGGCCATCGACGCCGATTGGCGCGACGCCGCTTGGGGGGAGCGACACGGCCTCTACGCGCGACTCGTCGATGACATCGCGTCGCTCGACGGCAGCGTGAACGACCTCGCGGCCAAACTCGCTGCGGCGAACCCGGATGCGGTGGCGCGCATCAAGCGGATCGCCTGGGAGGGCACGGACGACTGGCCGCGGCTCCTCGAGGCACGGGCGGAGATGAGCGGAACGTTGGTACTGTCGCAGTACACGCGAGACGCGATCGCCGCGTTTTCCGCCCGCGGCTGACCGAGCGACATCGTGAGTCGTCACGCGTAATCGCGCGACGACTGACGCTCAGCTGGTTGGCGGATTGAATCCGGCGTGCTGCGCGTCGATCCAGCTCTTGTGGTAATTCGGATCTTCGATCGCGATCGCTGCTTTCGCCACCTTGAGTGGGCGAAAGCTGTCCATCATCACCGCGAGCTCGTTCGTCGCCTTCGCGCCGATCGAGGCTTCCGCGCGACCCGGGTGCGGACCGTGCGGAATGCCGTCGGGGTGATGCGTGATGCTGCCGAACTCGATCCCTTTTCGGCTCATGAACTCACTCGACGCGTAGTACAGCACCTCGTCCGAATCGACGTTGCTGTGGTTGTACGGCGCCGGCACGGCGTTCGGGTCGAAGTCATACGGCCGCGGGCAGAACGAGCACACCACGAATCCGTCGCCCTCGAACGTCTGATGCACCGGAGGCGGCTGGTGTACGCGTCCGACGATCGGCTCGAAGTCGTAGATGTTGAATGCCCACGGGTAGAAATATCCGTCCCAACCGACGACGTCGAACGGATGGTGGTCGAGAATGAGCTCGTTCACGCCGTCGTACTGCTTGACCAGCAGACGGAAGTCGCCCATCTCGTCGTGCGTGTTCAGCTGAAGCGGACGGCGAATGTCGCGCTCGGAGTACGGCGCGCCTTCCTTCAACTGGCCAAATTCGTTGCGGTAGCGCTTGGGCCAGCGCACGTGCCCGCGACTCTCCATCACGAGGAGTTTGGGCTCCGCCGTCTCGGCGGCCGAGCGATCGAACTTGTAGCGGTGAAGGATGCCGCGGTGAATGACGAGGTAATCGCCCTCGTGAAAGGGTAGGTCGCCGAACACCGACTCGAGCACGCCGGCGCCCTTGGCGACGTAGATCAACTCGTCCGCCTGCGCGTTCCGATAGAAATGGGCGTCCTGTTCGTCGGGCTCGACGTAGGACATCGCGATGTCCTGATTGAACAGGAGCGGGATGCGATCGAGCGTCGGGCTTCCGCCCTTCTTCGCGCGCGCCGTGAGAAAGTGACGGTGCCTGAGCGTCTGATCCGGGTCGGCCTCGAACGCCGTCTCCTTTACACGACGCACCGATTTGACCGTGGTCGGCGGATGCACGTGATACAAGAGCGCCGACGTTCCGGTGAAGCCCTCGTGCCCCATGAGCTCTTCGGCGTAAATCCCGCCGTCGGGTTTGCGAAACGCCGTGTGGCGCTTCTTGGGAACCTGACCGAGCGTGTGATAGATGGGCATGGGCTAGAGATTCCCTCGCAATGCCTGCTCTCGCTCGATCGCCTCGAACAGCGCTTTGAAATTGCCCTTGCCGAAGCTGCGCGCGCCTTTACGCTCGATGATTTCGTAAAACAACGTCGGCCGATCCTGAACGGGCTTGGTGAAGATCTGCAACAGATAGCCGTCGGGGTCGCGGTCGACGAGGATGCCCAACTCGCGCAGTTTGTCCAACGGCTCGTCGATTCTCCCGACGCGCTTCTGCAACGTGTCGTAATAGGTCGAGGGCGCGGAAAGAAACTCGATGCCGCGATCGCGGAGCGCGCCCACCGTCTCAATGATGTCGTTGGTCGCCAGGGCGAGATGCTGCACGCCCGGTCCGCCGTAGAAGTCCAGATACTCGTCGATCTGCGACTTCTTCTTCCCTTGCGCCGGCTCGTTGATCGGAAATTTGATGCGCTCGTTGCCGTTCGCCATCACCTTGGACATGAGCGACGAATACTCGGTCGAGATGTCCTCGTCGTCGAACGACACGAGGTTCTTGAATCCCATCACGCGCTCGTAGAACGCGACCCACTCGTTCATCTTCCCGAGCTCGACGTTGCCGACGCAATGGTCGACGTGCAGCAAGCCGGTCGGCGCCGCGCGGTATCGCGGCTCGCGCGGCTGAAAGCCGGGAAAGAACGGGCCGCGATAGTTTCGTCGCTCGACCAATGAATGGATGGTGTCGCCGTAAATCTTGATCCCGGCGCTCACCACTTCGCCTGCGTCGTCGGTATAGACGCGCGGCTCGTACGCCGACTGGGCGCCGCGGTCGACCGCCTTGGCGTAGGCGTCCCGCGCGTCGTCGACCCACAGCGCGATGTCGCGCACGCCGTCACCGTGCTTGCGTACGTGGTCGGCGATCTCGCCGTCGGGTCCCAGCGGCGACGTGAGGACGAACCGAATCTTACCTTGCGTCAGCAGATAGCTGGCGCGGTCGCGGACGCCCGTCTCGGGACCGCGATAGGCGACGAACTGGAAGCCGAAGGCGCTTTGATAGAACTGTGAAGCCTGCTTGGCGTTCCCAACGTAGAATTCGATGTAGTCCGTGCCGTTGATCGGAAAGGTGTCGTGGACGTCACTTTCGATCGGCAGGGTTTGCGTGGCCATCCCGTTCTCCCGTTGGGTGTGCTCTCGAAATGCTAAGGAAGCGCACAGCCCGAGCAAAGGGGCTACGCCAAACGACCTCAGGGGATAATGTATAATCCGTGACCGCGCCGTCGATGCCCGAACCAACTGAGGATTTCACCCGCTTCGCCGCCGCGCTCGGCGGCCAGTACGCGCTCGAGCGCGAAATCGGCCGAGGCGGCATGGGAATCGTCTATCTCGCGCGCGACCTTCGGCTCGATCGTCGCGTGGCGATCAAAACCTTACCGCCGCACCTGGCGAAGGACTCGATCGTCGGCGAGCGATTCCTACGCGAGGCACGCACTGCCGGCCGCCTCTCGCACCAGAACATCGTCCCCATTCACCGCGCCGACGAGCTCGATGGACATACCTTCTTCGTGATGGGATTCGTCGACGGTGAATCGCTCGCGCAGCGGATTCGACAGCGTGGACGCATTGATCCGCGCGAGGTCGTCCGCGCGCTCCGCGACGTGGCCGACGCGCTCGCGTATGCGCACGAGCATGGCGTGATTCACCGTGACGTCAAAGCCGAGAACATTCTGCTCGACGGCACCACCGGTCGCGCGCTGGTGACGGACTTCGGCATAGCGCGCCTGGCCGAAGCAGCGCCGCTGACGTCGAGCGGCCAGGTGCTGGGGACCGTCTACTACCTGAGCCCAGAGCAGGTGTCGGGTAATGCCGTCGATGCGCGGAGCGACATCTACTCGCTCGGCGTCGTGGGATTTCTCGCGCTCTCGGGCCGCTTCCCGTTCGACGGCCAGCTCGCGTCGGCGGTGCTGATCGCGCATGTCACCAAGTCGCCGCCTCTCTTGCATACCGTCTCGCCGGACACACCGCGCGAGCTTTGCGACGTCATCGATCGCTGCCTGGCAAAGGATCCGAGCGAGCGGTTTCAGAGTTGCGCGGAGCTTCTCGAAGCCCTCGCGTCGGCCGGCCGCTCGGTCGATGAAACGATGCGTGATGCGGCCACGTCGGACCCTTCGAAGCGGCAACCCGTGATCTCCGATACCGAGGCCCTGGCGATCATCACGCGGGCAGCGGACCTCCAGGCGGCAACCGGCATTCAGCCTCGTCCGGCGCCGATCATGGGAACTCGCGATGCGGTGCGACCCGTCTCGGAAACGTCGGGGCACCGGCTGGCGAATGTTCGAGACGCAGCGCTCGAGGCGGGAATCGCGCCGAAGTACGTGGACCATGCGCTGATCGAACACGGGCTCGCGCCATCTGGCGATTCGGGCCCGCGTTCACTGCAAGTCGTTGTTCGGCACAAGCCGGCGAGCACATTCGTCGGCAATCCGACCCAACTTCAGTTCGAGGTCGTCGTCGACGGGGAGATGCCCCAGTCGGATTTCGACCTTCTCGTGGACACGATTCGCGAATTCGCCGGTGAGGCGGGGCAGCTTGCGGCCGTCGGCCGCTCGTTTTCTTGGCAGAGCACGCCGGTCAAAGGGAACTTGCACGTGTCGGTTCTCCCGCGCGCCGGAAAAACGACAATTCGAGTCTCTGAAAACATGCGACCGCTGGCGACGGCGTTCTTCGGCCTCTTCGGGCTCAGCACTGTAGTGACCGCGCCGATTTGGCTCGGGATCGGATTAGGCGCGGTGCACAGCGGCGTCTTCGCCGTCGCGATGTGGACCGCGACGGCGACCGTCTCGTACGGCACCGCGCGGGGCCTGTTCGGCCGTAGCTCTCGAAAGCGAGAGGACGCACTTCGCGAGTTCGCCGACACTCTGGCACTGCAGGTTCGCGAGTCGATCACGGCGGCGAATCCCAAGCTCGCTCCGGCGGATTCACGCCCCGGCCGGTGATAGCGAGGTCAGGTCGCTAGTTCGGGAAGATTCCGAAACAATTCCAGAGCCAGCGGATTGGCGAGCGCGTCGACGTTCTTTACCGCGCGCCCATGGACGACGTCCCGCACCGCCAGCTCTGTGATCTTCCCACTGATCGTGCGCGGAATGTCCGCGACCTGAATGATCCGCTTCGGCACGTGGTGCGGGCTGGCATTGGCTTTGATCTGCGCCCGAATGCGTTCCCTGAGCGAGTCGTCGAGCTCCAACCCTTCGGCGAGACGCACGAAGAGCACGATGCGAACGTCGGGTCCCGTATCCGTCATGACCTCCTGCCCGATCACGATGCTCTCGACGATCTCTGGTAGCTGCTCGACCTGCCGGTAGATCTCCGCGGTGCCGATGCGAACGCCGCCCGGGTTGAGCGTCGCGTCGCTCCTCCCATAGATGATCATGCCGGCGTGCTCCGTGAGCTCCGCCCAATCGCCGTGGCGCCAGACGTTGGGATAGAAATCGAAATACGCCGCGCGGTACTTGGATCCGTCGGGATCATTCCAGAACTTGACCGGCATGCTCGGGAATGGCGTGGTGCACACGAGCTCTCCCGGTTGCCCGAGCACAGAGTGGCCGTATTCGTCGAAGATCTGAACGTTCATGCCCAGCGCCCGCTTTTGGAGCTCGCCGCGCCACACGGGCCCGATGGGATTGCCGCCGGCAAAGCAGGAGATTATGTCCGTTCCGCCGCTGATGCTGCTCAGGCGCACGTCGCGCTTCACATGCGTGTAGACGTAGTCGAAGCTGTGCGCGGCGAGCGGGCTCCCCGTCGACAGAATCGCGACGAGCGCGGAAAGGTCGTGCGTGTCGATGGGCCGAAGACCGGCCTTCTCGGTGAGCGCGAGCCATTTCGCGCTCGTGCCGAACACGGTGATGCGTTCATCCTCCGCCATGTCCCAGAGGATCGGGCGATCACGGATCAGCGACGCTCCGTCGTAGAGGATGATGGTTGAGCCGACGGCGAGACACGAGACCAGCCAATTCCACATCATCCAGCCGCATGTCGTGAAGTAGAACACCCGATCGTCGCGCGTGAGATCGGTATGCAGCATCAGCTCCTTGAGATGCTGCAGCAGCGTTCCACCTGCGCCATGCACCATGCACTTGGGCAGCCCCGTCGTGCCCGACGAGTACATGATGTACACCGGGTGATCGAACGGGAGATGCTCGAACGTGGTGCCCGCGTCGCGTGGTGCACTCTCCGCAAAGTCGCCCCAGAGCACTGCATCGCGGAGCGACGACACATCGGGCTCGGACCGGAGATACGGCACGACCACGACGCACTCGATTTCGGGAATCCGTGCCGCGATGTCCCGGACGCGAACGATGCAGTCGATCTCGCGCCCGCCATATCGGTACCCGTCGGCGACGAACAGCACACGCGGCTGAATCTGCCCGAAACGATCCAGCACGCCACTGACGCCGAAGTCGGGCGAGCACGACGACCACACCGCGCCGATGCTCGTCGTGGCCAGCATCGCGATCACCGTCTCGGGAATGTTCGGCATGAACGCCGCGACACGGTCGCCAACACCGACGCCGACCGATCGAAGCGCGCCGGCCACGCGCATGACCTCGCCGAACAGCTGGCGGTACGTCAGACGGCGCTGCGCACCGAGCTCGTTCCAAAAGACGATCGCCTCTCGGTCGTCGCGATATCGAAGCAGGTTCTCGGCGAAGTTGAGACGCGATCCGACGAACCATTTGGGACCGAGCTCAGGATCGGGCGGCGCCATGCGATCGCGACCGATCAATACGCGCTCGCAGGCGACCGCCGGGTCCTGGTCTCCGCCCACGATCCCACCGAAACGCCGTACCTCGCTCCAGAAGAGTTCGAGATCTCTAATCGACCATTCGTACAGCGAATCGAAGTCGGTGATTCCGGCCGTGCCCTCGCCGAGCTCGCGAACCTGCGCGATGAAGCGCGTGAGGTTCGCGCGAGCGATCTGCTCGGGCGAGGGAGTCCAGAGCGGATGCGACAAGACTAGGGACGGCTCGACGAGGTGGTGACACGAGACGTGTCGTTGGTGAAGCGTGGCGTCTTGGGACAGGTGCGTGCCCAGCCTTTCTCGTCGACGTCGCCGCCTCGTCCACCCGCGCCGCGCGCCGGACCGCCGCCCAGATTGATCGCTCCGCGGCCGCTTGGCGCGCCGCGCCCGCCGCGACCTCGACCGCCGCCCGCCGCCGTGAGATCGGCGCGCTCGCGCGTGATGAAGGTTGGATCTTCCGACGCCAGATACGCGAGCATGGCGGCCAACGTCGCATTCGATTTGAGATCGTCGAACACGATCTTATCGAAGCTGTCTCGGTTGGTGTGGTGCGTATACGAGCCGTAGTCCCAGCCGACTGCGCCGAGTCCGAACACCGGAGCGCCGTAGCAGTCGAACGACGCGTTGTCGGTTCCACCGGTAGCCGGCGCGCCGACGCCACTGTACTGCACCTGCTGCTGAAATTCCTGCGGAAGCTTGGCGAGCCATTGCTGCATGTGCGCGCCCCCATCCGGCAGCCCCACGCCCGACGTCGTCTGGACACGCCCAGTTCCGTTGTCCTGGTTGAAGCCTGCCTGAATTGCCCGCACGATCTCCGGATGATCGTAGGCGAAGGCGCGCGATCCATTGAGTCCCTGCTCTTCGCCCGGCCAATGGCCAACCATGATCGTCCGCTTGGGATGAGGATACGCCTGCTTCAGAATGCGCATGGCTTCCATCATCATGATCGTGCCGGTGCCGTTGTCCGTCGCGCCCTGCGATCCGTCCCACGAGTCGAAGTGCGCCGAGAGCAGAATGTATTCGTTCGGTTTCTCGCTGCCGCGAATGGTGCCCAGCGTATTGAAGACCGGAACCTCGCCCAGCGACTGACTCTCCGCGTTCACGCGGAGTTGCGGCCCCTGATTGCGCTCCGTGAGCCGATAGAGCAGCCCGTAATCCTCGCAGCTCATCGCGATGGCCGGCGTGGTCTTGTTCTTCGTGTCGTACACGGTCCATGTGCCCCAGGCGCCGCCTGTCGGGCTCGCGAGGTTCGAGACGATGACGCCTGCGGCCCCCGCCTTCTCGAGGCGCAGCCCAAGATTGCCCGTCGGATTCCCCGCGGTTACCGGATAGCCGGTGTTCCGAATGCGCGTCGTCCAATCGCTCACGAGCTTCACGATGGTCGTGTCCATCCGCGCTTTGGACTCGGGCGTCGCCTGCGCGGCCCATTCGTCCTCGGGGCGACATGTCGGATATGCCGCGGAGATGAGCACGAACTTTCCTCTCGCGTTCGGAAGCCATTTTACGAACTCCACGCTGTCCTGCAACATCGGCAGAATGATCGTACCGGCGACGAGATCCTTGCCGCCGGTGCTCGGACTGTAGCCGAGCGTCATGGCCTCGAGCGACCGCACGCGTGGCTTGATGAGATCGATGTGGCTGACACCGCGTCGCCAACCTCGCCAGGTGCCGTATTGCTCGCGCTTGGCGTCAATGCCCCACGACTTGTACGTCTTGATGACCCAGTCGCTCGCTTGGTTGCCCTGCGGCGTTCCGGTGAGCCGCGGTCCGATCGAGTCGAAGAAGGTTTGCGCCAGGTCCCACGTATGCGAGCTGTCCATGCCGAGCGCCCACATGCGTTTGAGGACCGGGTCGGTTGTCCCCGTCTGCCCGGCGAGGGTGAGGCAGGGTGTGGCGGCAAGAATTCCGGCCAACGCCAACGACCGCATGCGCGTCATGAGAGATCTCCCATTGAGAATCGAGTTACCGCAAACGGGGGTTGGTCGACCGCGGTGCCTTTTCGCACGTCGGCCACGGACGCGAACCACCGAATCCCCGACCCCCGCGACCCGCGGCTGCCGAGTCGGACTTAGGGCTTGCGGCGAACGCGGCGCGGGCGGAATCGGGGTTGATGTGGGCGATCATTGTCGGATCCTCCGACGCCAGATACGCAAACATCGCCGTCAGCGTCGCGTTCGATTTGAGATCGTCGAACACGATCTTGTCGAACGTGTCGCGGTCGGTGTGCCAGGTGTAGTTGCCGTAGTCCCAGTTGAGCGCGCCGAGTCCGAACGCGGGCAGACCGGCGCAGGAGAAGTTGAAGTCGTCGCTGCCGCCGCCGGCGGGGCCGCCCACTCCGCCATATTGGATCTGCGTCTTGAACTCGACGGGAATCATGTCGAGCCAATGACGGACGTGCGGGTCCGCATCGGGCAGACCGCCTGCGCTCATACGGACTATGCGACCGGTGCCATTGTCTTGGTTGAACAATGCCTGGAGGCCTTTGAGGACGTCCGGATGATCTTCGCGGAAGGCGGCCGATCCGACCTCGCCTTCCTCCTCGCCGCTCCAGTGGCCAACGAGAATGGTGCGCTTTGGACGCGGATAGGCCTGCTTCAGAATCCGCATAGCTTCCAGCATCGTGATCGTCCCTGTGCCATTGTCCGTCGCGCCCGACGATCCATCCCACGAATCGAAGTGCGCCGACAGCATGACGTACTCATTGGGCTTCTCGGTGCCCGGAATGCGCGCGATCGTGTTGAACACCGGTTGCTCGCCCAGAAGCTGCGCATCGAGATTCAGCCGGAGCTTTGGATTCTGCCGGTTCTCGGTGAGGCGGAAGACGAGTCCATAGTCCTCGCAACTCAGCGCGATCGTCGGCGCCTTGGTGTCGTAGGTCTCGAAGATCTCCATCGTGCCCCAGCCGCCGGTGCCATTCGGCCCGCCGCCGAATCCGCCGCCGCCGCGACCTCCCGCGGTCGCATTCGGATTAGGAATTCGGAATGAGAGTTTTGGCCGCGACGTGATCAGACCCGCCGCACCCGCTTGCTCCAACCGCATGCCGAGTGTGCCGCCGCCGAGCGCCAAGCTGTAGCCGGTGCCGCGCACCCCTCCGGCGCCCGGCATGACGTTCGCTCCGCGTGCCGGCGCCCACTCGTTCTGAATGGCGACGGCGAGCGAGTCCATGCGCAGCTGTGATTCGGGCGTCGCATTCTGCGCCCAGTCCTCGGGGGGACGACAAGTCGGCATCGGTGCCGACGCGAGCACCAACTTGTCCCTCGCCTGCGGTAGCCACCGCACGAACTCGGTGCTGTCCTTGAAGCGCGGCAGGATGATGGTCGTCGCCGTGAGGTCCTTGCCCCCCGTGCCAGGACTGTACCCGACCATCGTTCCCTCGAGGGATCGCACGCGCGGCTCGACGAGATCGATGTGCGAGTATCCGCGCCGCCATCCGCGCCACGTTCCGTACTGTTCGTTCTTGGCGTCGATCCCCCACGAGCGATAGGTGTTCACCAACCAGTCTTGCGCCGCTTTGAGATTCGGAGCGCCCATGAGTCGGGGTCCTAGCGAATCGAAGAGCGCTTGCGAGAGTGGGTAGGTGTGCGAGCTGTCCATGCCAAGCGTCCAGATCCGCTTGATGGTCGGATCGCTGGTCGGAAAGGTCTGTGCCACGGCGACGCGAGCCGTGCTGGCCAACGCGACCGCAACGATGATGATGTGTCTACGCATTCGGAAATGATTCTGGGGTTGAGACGATGCTCTCTGCTTCCGCATAAGCTACGAAAACGGGGAGGATCTCGCTGGATCCGCCCCGTTTGCAATCCGTCCCGTGCGTCGGCTCCGTTTACGGGATCGACACCAGAATGATGTCGTAGATCACGGTGCTGTTCGGCGGAACGGAGC
>DASVYG010000455.1:0-24414 GCA_036392315.1 Gemmatimonadaceae bacterium | reverse complement strand
AACAACGCCGAACGTCAGCCGTGCTTTCATGTTCCCCGTTTTTCAGTCGTGTTGTTTAGTGCTCTTGTGCGTTGGTTATGGAACGGCCGGTTGCGCGATGACGAGGAAGTTACGGTCGACGCGCAGCGAATCTGTTTGGCTCACCGGCTTGGACCAGACTTTCCATGCGGCGGTTGGGTGCAGCAAAGTGAACGTTGATGTGTCTCCGACGCCAGCGCGCACCGACATTGCAAATCCCGGAACGACGTTCGCCCAGTGATATGAGAGAGTGGTGCCCGCAACCTTGTACTCGAGCACGGGAATGTTCGGCGTCGTGAGATACTGCTGGAACACCTTGCTCAGATCGATCCCGGCGTGCGACGTGATGTACGCTTGTATCTGCGCGCCCGTCACCGTCTGGTGCCAGAACGTCGCGTTGAGCCCGCGCAAAATGCCGCGCCACTTCTCGTCGTTGTCGATGAGCTGGCGAATCGTGTGCAGCATGCTGCCGCCCTTGTAGTACACGTCGCCCGAGCCTTCCGAGTTGACGCCGTACGTGCCGATGATCGGTCCGTCGTTCTTGATGTTGCGACGACTGCCGATGATGTAGTCCGCGCCGGCTTGCTTTCCGTCCTGACACTCGGCGTAGAGACCTTCCGCGTAGTTGGCGAAGCTCTCGTGGATCCACATGTCGGCGGCGTCTTTCGTCGTGATGTTGTTGCCCCACCACTCGTGCGCGCTCTCATGCACGATGATGAAATCCCATTTCATGCCCCAGCCCGTGCCGGACAAGTCGCGACCGTTGTAGCCATTCTTGAAATGATTGCCGTACGCCACGCCGCTCTGGTGTTCCATGCCGAGGTGCGGCGCTTCGATCAGCTTGTAGCCGTCCTTGTACCACGGGTACGGCCCGAACCAATGCTCGAAGCACGTGAGCATCGGTTTGACTTGCTGGAATTGGACCTTCGCGGTGTCGACGTGATAGGCGAGCGGCCAGAAGTCGAGCGTCAGACGGCCGCGCTCTCCTTGGAAGTCGTCGGAGAAGTGCGCGTACTGTCCGGCGTTCACTTCGATGTCGTAATTGTTGATCGGCTCGGACACGAACCATTCATACGTCGTCGTGCCATCGTCGTTGTGCGTCGTCGAGCGCAGGCGCCCGTTCGAGACGTCGATCATCGAGTCGGGCACGGTGATCGCGATGCGTTGGCTGTCCGGCTCATCGGCGAGAAGATCCTTGTTCGGCCACCACACGCTCGATCCCAGCCCTTCATTCGCCGTCGCGATCCAACGGTTGCCGAGCGAGTCGTGCTGCCAGATGAACCCGCCGTCCCAGGGCGGGCGACTGGCCGCCCGCGGTTTTCCATGGTAGTAGACGCTCACCGTTTTTCGAGCGCCTGTCCGCTGCGGCGACGTCAGCGAGACGAAGAACGCGTTGCTGTCACGGCGGAACTGCAGACGCTGCCGATCCTGTACGACACTGTCCATCTCGAGCGGCACCTGGAGATCGATCTGCATCTCCTTCGCCGGCCGAAGCACGCGGTACGTAATGGCGTTGTATCCGTGAATGCTGCTGTCGGTCGGAGTGACCGTCACGTGCAAGTCGTAGAACGTCGCATCCCACCACGATCGGCCCGGACCGTTGCTGCCGCGCAGCGTATCGGCGTGCGTGAATACCTTGGGCGCGCGCTGTGCCGCGAGCACGGCTGGCGCGACGGCAAGAGCAAGACAAGCGGCGAATCGACGCATAGTTTGTGGGTGGGCTCAGTTGGATGCGAAAGCTATTGCCAGTCCGTAGATCGGGAATACGTTCGGGAGCCGGAGCCACCCTCAATTTCGGGAACCGAGATGCCGTTCTTGCCTCGTCACGCAACGGTCGCGGCGACCGCGATGGTCGTCAGCACACTCGCCGCTTGGACCCCGACCACCGCGCTCGCGCAGGGGGCCGCCGTGAAGCCCCTCGCGCCCCTCAAGGTGATCGACACCGCGTACATGAATCGCGGCGTCAAAGCATGCGTCGACTTCTTCGACTTTGCGAACGGCGCGTGGCTTGCCCGCGACACGATTCCGGCGGCGTATTCGTCGTCCGGCGTCGGACGCGACATGGGCGATCGCAACGAGGTGGTCGTCCGCTCCGTCCTCGACGATGCGATGGCGCGACGCAGATCGTTGCCACAAGAGAGCACGGCGCGCAAGCTCGGAACGTTTTACGCGACTTGCATGGACTCGACCGCCGCCGAGCAAATGGGAGTCGGGCCCCTCAGGAACACGCTCGCTACGCTCGATGCAGTCAACTCGCGTCAGACGCTGCTCTCGGCCATCGCGCGCCTGCAGATGAGCGGGTCGGATGTCGCGTTCGGCTATAGCGCCGACCCCGATCCGCACGACGCGGCGCATTATCTGGGCGGCTTCGGCCAGGGCGGTCTCGGTCTTCCCGACCGCGATTACTACACCAAGACCGATCCGTCGTCGGACTCGCTGCGCAACGCCTACGTCGAGCACGTCGCGAAGTATCTCACGCTCGCCGGTGACGACGCCTCCTCCGCGCACGCCCGCGCGCTCCGCGTGCTCGCCCTCGAGACGGAGCTCGCCAAGGCGTCGATGACGCGCGTCGCCATGCGCGATCCGTCGGCGCTCGACCATCCGATGACCCTCGACCAATTCCACTCGATCACACCGAACATCGATTGGGCGGCCTACTTCCGAGACGTCGGCGCCGCGGCTCCGGCCAAGAAGCTCAACATCGGCCAGCCAGACTTCTTCAAACGGCTCGACGCGCTCATCACGTCGACGCCGATGGACGACTGGCGCGCCTACCTTCGATACCACGCCATCGCGTCGTCGGCGGCGTGGCTCAGCACGCCCTTCGTGCAGGAGGACTTCGCGTTCTCGGCGCGCTTCACCGGTGCCAAGGAAATGCTTCCGCGATGGAAACGCTGCCTGCGCGTCGCCGACAACACGATCGGCGAAGCGCTCGGCCAGGCATACGTCGCCAAGACATTCTCGCCCGCCGCGCGCGCTCGGGCCAAGTTGGTGATCGACGACATCCGGACGTCGTTCGGCCAGCGCGTGCAGAAGCTCGACTGGATGTCAGCCGCCACGAAGAAGCAAGCGTTGCACAAGCTCGCGCTCATGGGAGAGAAGGTCGGCTATCCCGACACCTGGCGCGATTACTCCAAACTGCAGACCGTGGACGGTCCGTTCGTGCTCAACCTCGAGCGCGCGAACGCGTTCGAGTGGAAGCGCACGATCAATCGTCCGGGCTCGCCGGTGGACACCACCGAGTGGGGCATCACCGTGCCGACCGTGAACGCCTACTACGATCCGACCAAAAACGAGATGGTGTTTCCCGCCGGCGCGCTCGCGCCGCAGACCTTCGACGCCAAGGCGGACGATGCGGCGAACTACGGCGCTCTTGGCGGAAGTTGGGCCGGACACGAGCTCACGCACGGCTTCGACGATGAAGGCCGCCACTTCGACGCCAAGGGAAATCTGCGTGACTGGTGGACGCCGGCCGACTCGGCGCATTTCACCATAGAGGCGCAGAAAGTCGTCGACCAGTTCAACGCATACATCCAAGTCGACACCTTCCACGTCAATGGCAAGCTCACGCTCGGCGAGAACATCGCAGACTACGGCGGCCTGCTTACCGCCTACGACGCGCTACAGCATCGGCTCGCACGGAACGGTCGGCCGGGGAACATCGAAGGCTTCACGCCGGAGCAGCGATACTTCATCGCCTACGCACAGACATGGCGCACGCACTCGCGCCCCGAGTCGATGAAGAATCGCGTGACGGTCGACCCACACGCGCCCGAGCGATGGCGCGTCAATGGCCCGCTCTCGAACATCGCGGCGTTCGCGTCGGCGTTCGGGTGCAAGCCCGGCGATCCGATGGTTCGCGCGCCGAACCTCATTCCGCACATCTGGTAGGCGACGCCGAACGACTACTTGGTCCAGATCACGATCACGCCGCAGAGCGCGTCGGCCTCGAAGCGAAGCGGGCGAGGCTTCTGACTCTCGTACACTTCGATTCCTTTGATTTGCGTCGGGCCAAAGGGCCCCTCGAGCTGATTTTGCGCGTAGCCGCCGAGCGGCGACCACTCGTGGCCGTCGACGAAGTACGTCGGCGTGCACAAACCAGGACCAGCGGCCTTGTGCATTTTGGCGAGGCAATTGGACGGGAGAATGTTCTCTTTGTCGGTCTGAGCACTCGACGTCGGGCTGATACGCGCGATCTTGACTTGCGAGACGCTGCACTGAGGAACGATCCCGTCCGCCTTGACCAAAAAATCGTAGAGCTTGGCGGACGGATGCGCCGATAGGTCGGACTCGTTGAAGCACGCGGCATGTCGAACGCTGCAGCGCTGCTCGAATCCAGCCCACTCGCCGCGGTCCGTGTCGATCCGATATCGATCGGTCGTCACCATCGCGGGGAGCGACGCGACGACCTTGGACATGGGCACGAGAACGGTGGTGTCCGACGTCGGATCGACGAAGAAGGGCCCGACCGGTTCGTAGCCGACCATTCGAATCTCGAGCAGCGCGCCGCCCGCTTTCACGAATCCGGGAACGAGCGCAACGTGCCCCGTCGACGACGTCTTGACCGAGTTCCCCGTGATGCGATCCCTCACCACTGCGCCGGCGATTCCCGCCTGCGTCTCCGGATCGTAGACCTGAATGAGCCGGGTGAAGTGCACCGAATGGATGTCCCCGTCGTTTGCTCGCTTCGAGGTTGCGCTCGCCCGGCCGGTCGCCGTAGAGTCCTGGGCACCGGCAAACGAAGACGCAAGCGCACATGCCGCCGCGACACCGGCGAGCATCCCAAAGCTCATATCACCATTCCGGCAAATCCGAACGAGGTCATCGCCGATGCCAGCTACCGATTCTCCACGATACCGCTCCGCCCGCAGACGATCAAGTCGAGCGTGGACGCAATGAAAGACAAACGCGTCGACGCCTACATCGCCAACGCCGAGGATTTCGCCAAGCCGATCCTGGAGTACGTACGCGCCGTCGTGCACGGCGCGTGTCCGGACGTCGAGGAGACGATGAAATGGAGTGTGCCGTTCTTCGTATATCGCGGTGCTCCGATTTGCATGATGTCGGCGTTCAAGCAGCACTGCGGCTTTCGATTCTGGAAGGGCACGCTCGTCACTGGCACTGACGTGAGCACGGAGGGTGCCGGGCAGTTTGGGCGCGTCACCAAAGTGTCTGAGCTTCCATCGAAGAAGGTGCTCACAGGCTACGTGAAGAAGGCGATGAAGTTGAACGACCAGGGCGTGAAGGCGCCCAAGCGTCCGGCGAAACCCAAGAAACCGCTCGCCGTTCCTGCCGATTTCACCGCCGCGCTCGCGAAGAACAAGAAGGCGCTCGCGACGTTCGAGAAATTTTCGCCGACTCACCGGCGCGAGTACATCGAGTGGATTACGGGCGCCAAGAGCGATGAGACGCGACAACGCCGCATGACGCAGGCGCTCGAGTGGATGGCGCAAGGGAAGCCGCGCAACTGGAAATACATGTGACCGGCGCCGTCCGCGCGGCCGCGATCGCCGGCGCGCTGCTCTCGTTCGTTGCCGCGGCGTCGCGCGCACAGGGGCGCTATCGCGTAGCGATTGGCATCGTCGGCGAGTCGAAGCCGCTCGTCGCCGAATTTCGCGTGTGCGTTCCGGCCGAGACGAGCGACTGCGGCTCGTGGCTCGTTCGCACGCCGAGCGTCGATGACTCGCCGGTCATTACGCCGGTCGTCGAGGTCGGTCCGCTGCGATCGCTGGATGGACGCGATTCTATCTCGATCGATGGCGACGCCATCGTGATCAGGTCGCTCGTTCGTGGCGCCACGCCCGCTCGGAATGCAATTCGCAGGACGGCTCTCATGCCTCGGGCGATCGCGCTGGCGTCGGATTCGCGGTATGTATTTGTTGCGTTCGCAGATGCGAACGGCGAGTCCGGCGTGATCGACATGATCGAGCTCGAGAGCATGGCCGTGATCGACACGCTGCCGATCCGCGGTCGACCCGCCGGCATCGCGGTTCTTCGCTGAGCGTTGACGTTCTGAGCGAGCTTGGTCGTCATGCCGAGCGAAGCTCGTTGTCATCCTGAGCGCAGCGAAGGATCTGTTGTCGTCATTTCAGCACCATGGAGGAATTGTGCATCTCGGAATGGGACTGATTCCCGTCGTCCCGATCTTATTGTTGCCGTTCATTCTCGTCTTCTTCGTCATCGTTTTCCCAATATGGGGTTTGGCGCTTGGCGTACTCGGCTTCTTTCTCCTCATCGTACGCGGCCTGGACGCGGTGGCTAAGCGACTCGGCGTCGACGCATTCGACAGTGCGGCGCGAGGCATGGAGCGCGCATTTCGTTGGGTGCTGACCTTCGGAGGATTCGCGGAGCGCAAGAAACCGGAATGAAGCCCGGCCATGTGGCGACGCTGATCGCTCGACGCTACGAGGGCGCGGCGCTCGACGCCTTGCTGCCGCACCGCTTTCCATTTCTGCTCGTCGATCGCATCGACGTGATCGAAACGGGCAAGCACGTCGTCGGCTCCAAACAGCTCTCCGGCTCGGAGTGGTGGAGCGACGATCGCTCGACCGGCACGATGCCCTTCTGCCTCGTGCTCGAGGCGCTCGCCCAGACGAGCGGCGCGCTCATTCCTGATCTCGTCAGCGGCAGCGGCTTCACGACTGCCTACTTCATGGCGGCCGACCGCGTCCGCTACCGCGAGCCCGCCCGCGCCGGCGAACGCCTGTCGCTCGACGTGACCCTCGATCAGTGGCGCCGCGGAATCTGCCGCACCCGCGGCGTCGCGACGATCAACGATGCCGTCGTCCTGACCGCGACGCTGACGACGGTCGTCCGAATGACTTAGACGGTCAGTGGAACGGTGGAACGGTGGAACGGTGGAACGCCCACGAGTCTTGTCATCCTGAGCGTCGCCGTTGGTCTGCTGTCATTGGCCCAGCGACTAGGAACCCCCGCGGGTAACGGAGGCCACCAACAAGTCTTGCTGTTTCCGTTTGTTGTCCGTCCACTCCGTTCCATCCGTTCGTGCAACCGTTATGGATTGCCCGAGCGGCGGTCAGCGAGGGCTCAAAATGGCGCTCGACGCTCTTGCCCCACGCAGGCCATAACGATGAGATACGGACACAAACGGATTGAACGGACAACAAACGGAACCATCGAAGGAAAGAAACGAATTAACAGCTCGCCTTCGTTGATCCTGATTCATCCCGATTCATCCTTGTCGTTATCCCCTTCCCATCATGTTCCCACCCAACGCGGCGCGACGACTGGTCAGAAAACCGGCGCCCGGAACACGTAGCTCGCCTTCACGAAGAATGCATCGCTCGTGCGGCGCAGTTGTTGGAACGCAAGCGGGTCGGGCTCGCTCATGCTGCCGCCATAGCCAAGGAAGAACACCGTTCCCGGAGCCGGACGATACGAGATCAGCCAGTCGGTACGGAGGACGTTCGTCGAGCTGGGCGCCGACGGAGTCGTGGTGCCGCCACTGCTCACGAGCAACACCGCGCCCGTTCGCGGATCTCGGAGCGGCTCACGGCGTGTCGCTGTGTATTGCGACACGACGCGAACGAATAACGGCCTCGCGAGCTGGTACTCTACCTTGAGACGGGGAATGTGCGTGAACGCCGATCGCTCGTCGTCGCTGCGCCGCATGAACGTGCTGCTCACGTAGGTCGCGCTCACGCGGAGTCGGTCGCTCGGACGCAGATCGAGTGAGGCGTTGTAGTCGGTGCGGAACACGCGAGACGTCTCGAGGAAATCCACGTCGTTGCCGAGCGTCGTGCCGACCGACGCGGCGAACGTGCGGAATTGCGGCGTCGACACGCTGAATGCGCTCGTGAACGTCTCGATCCGATTCGACGGGACGAATGTCGTCGGCGTGCCGCCAACCACGACCGCCGGCGTAAGCAGGTTGGCGTAGTCCTTCGGATTGAACGTGTACGTCGAGATCCGCGGCGTCAGCCCGAGATTCCATCCACCGCGCATCGTCCACTGCATCATCGCCTGCGCGTGGTCCTCGACCAAGTTCTTGCCGCTCGTGAAATCGTCATAGTTCCAGTAGCCGTTCACCGTTCCGAACACGTTGAATCGCTCGAGCGCGCCGCCGGGCTTTCCATACCATGTGTACCGGTTCGAGACACTCGGCTGGATGTACCCCGTCCGCGGAACGAAGCCATTGTCGGCGCGAAAGTTCTGATGAATGCCGAGTACGTTGTAGTGGAAGCCGAAGCTGCGACCCGTGCGATCGACGACGGCTTCCCACAGCGGGCCGGAGAGCGTCGTGCCGTTCGTGCGGGTCATACTCTCCGCGAACTGGAATTGCGCGAAGTACTTTCCGCCGAACACGATGTGCGTGTCGCCGCCGGCAACGCGATTCTCTCGTCCGTCGCCGACGCGATCGCTGTAGAGCAATCCGGCCAGCGATTGCTCGCCGAAGTTCTGCCGCAATCGAACGACGTCGACCAGCGGGTGTTGCCCGCTTCCCGTTTGATTTTGGTCGAGCGCCGAGAGCCAGGCCACGTCCGTCCGGCCGAGCTTGCCCGTGATCTTCGCGGCGCCTTCGGGTTGCACGATCGTCCGCGTGTAGACGAGCGTGTTCGGCACATTGAACTGATCCGCGCCCTCGACAAAGAACGGTCGCTTCTCGGGGTAGAACAACGCGAATCGTTCGTCCGCGGCAACCTGCGTCGCGTCGGCCTCGACTTGCGAGAAATCAGGCTTCACCGTGCCGTTGAGGATCCAATTGCTCCCGCGCGCCCACCGCACGTTGCCGCCGAGCTGCGGATTCGCGTCGTAGCTCCAGTTGCGCAACGTGGGTGCGCAACACGGCGTTCCGTTCACCGTGTTCGTCAGCTCGGGATTCAGCTCGATGATCTCGCCGTGATGCATTCCCGTCAGGCCCGTGAGCCGTCCGGCTTGCGAGATGAACGACGCCGACGCGCGCACGGCCGGCGTCCAGGTCTCCTCGTACCCGCTGTGCTGCACATGTCGATCGACCTGCACGCCCCAGCGCTGCACGCTCTTTGTGGGATACCGCAGGCTGCTGAACGGAATGCGAATCTCGACTTCGTATCCGCCGTCGATCAAACGCCCTTTCGACTGCCAGATGAAGTCGGCGCTCAGATCGGTTTGCCCGGGCATGACGTTCGAGCCGGGAATGAAGCCGCCTGCCTCGCTCTTCGTCCCGTCGGCCTGGACGCCAAGCGGATTGACGATGAATACGAGCGCGCGATTGCGCTCGTCGAACGTGTCGAGGTGGATCTCGACGTTGTCGTCGCTGCTGATGCGATCGCGGTCGGCTTCGGTAGCGGCGACCGGGCCGTGCGGCTCGAACGCGCGAATGCCGAAGTAGATCGCGGTCGGGGAATACCAGACGCGAACCTCGGTCGAGTCGGGCGCGGGCCGGCCGTCAGCGGGCTGATAGAGCGAGAATCCGGTGAGCAACGCGGCTTCGCGCCAGACTGGCTCGTCGAGCCGTCCGTCGATCGTCACGTCCGCGTCGATGCGCGGGATCGCCACCGTCAGCTGCCGATCACGCCCGTTGTAGACCTGCGGCGTTGCCGCGGCGAGCTGGAAGCTCGCGAGGAAAGGGAGAAGCATGCGCCTTCAATATAGAAGATCGCGCCCCTCTGTCCTACGCCGCGTCGGCGGGATACTGTGTTGAGCGGTCGGTCCACCGTTCCACCGTTCCACCGTTCCACCGTTCCACCGTTCCACCGTTCCACCGTTCCACCGTTCCACCGTTCCACCGTTCCACCGCCCAACCTCGGAGACCTCCATGCGCCGTGCGCACTCGCTGCTCACCGCAACGCTGATCCTTACCACCTCCGTACTCTCGGCGCAGCAGCGCGGAGCGACGCCACCTCGTCCGCCGCAAATCGACCCGTTCCGCTTTCAGCTCATGGGCCCCGCCGAGGGTGGACGCATCTCGGCGATCACGGGCGTCCCCGGTGACCCGCGCGTCTGGTACTTGGGCGCCGCGTCCGGCGGTGTGTGGAAATCCGTCGACAGCGGCACCACGTTCCGCCCGGTCTTCGACAGCATGAAAGTCCAAGCGATCGGCGCGCTCGCCGTCGCGCCTTCCAAGCCGTCGATCGTCTGGGCCGGCACCGGCGAAGCGTGGGCGATCCGCGACGCCGACCTGCAGGGCGACGGTGTGTACAAATCGAGCGACTCCGGTATGCACTGGACCAACATGGGGCTTGCCGAGACGGGTCGCATCCAGCGCATCATCGTTCACCCGACCAATCCGAACATCGTCTTCGTCTGCGCGCTCGGCCGAGCGACGGGACCGCAGCAGGAGCGCGGCGTCTTCCGAACCACCGACGGCGGCAAGACGTGGAAGCACGTGCTGTTCGTTGACGAGAACACCGGGTGCTCGGGGCTCACGATCGACGTCCACAACCCCAACGTTCTGTTCGCCGGTGCGTGGCAAGTCGTCATGCACACCTGGGCGATGTTCAGCGGTGGTCCGGGCAGCGGCATCTACGTCACGCGCAACGGTGGCAACACGTGGAAGCGCGTCGAGCATCCCGGCCTTCCCAAATCGCCGCTCGGCAAGATCGACGTCGCGGTCGCGCCGACGAACTCCAAACGGGTGTACGCGCTGATACAGACCCCGAATCAGGGATCGGTGTGGCGCTCGGACGACGGCGGTGTGGCGTGGAAGGTGGTCAACTATCAGCGTCCACTCATCGGACGCGCCGGCTACTACATCAACATCAAGGTCTCGAGCGGCAACGCCGACGAGATCCTCATCGCGAATAGCAGCTTCTTCCGCTCGCAAGACGGGGGCAAGACGTTCGCCGAAGTCCCGTGGGGTGGCGACAACCACGACATCTGGATCGATCCCAAGAATCCGAATCACTTCGGCCTGACGAACGACCTGGGCGCGCGCCTCACGACGAATCACGGGAAATCGTTCGAGTCGGTGGCGCTGCCGATCGCGCAGATGTATCACGTTGCGGTCGACAACCAGATTCCGTATTGGATCTACGGCAACCGTCAGGACAACGGCACGATGCGCGGGCCGAGCACCGCACCCGAGGCGGCGCAGGCGACGCGCGGCATCTCTGCCGACTTCGGCCGCGGCGGACGAGGCGGTGGGCGCGGCAATGCCGACACGATCGGCGGCCGCGGTGGACGCGCCAGAGGCGCTGCCGGCATGACGCAAACGCGAGTGAGCGGCGCGGCGCGTCCCGACACGATGCGCGTTGTCGCCGGCCGCGGCGCCCGCGCCGATTCAGCAAATGCTGATTCACTCGGCGGCGGGGGAGCCGGCGGTGGCCGCGGTGGATTCTCGACCTGGGATCACGGACTCGGCGGCTGCGAGTCCGGGTTCACGCTGCCCGATCTGACCGATCCCAACATCGTGTGGGCGAGCTGCTACGGCAACGAGGTCACGCGCTACGATCACCGCGTCAAGCGCGCGCGTTCAGTGAGCCCTTGGATTCACACGCTGGACTCACCGCCCGACAAGCTCAAGTACCGCTGCCACTGGACGCCACCGCTCGCGATCGATCCGTTCGACCAAAACACGGTGTACTATGGCTGCCAGGTCGTATTCAAAACCTCTAATGGCGGCCAGAGTTGGAGCGTCATCAGCCCCGACCTGTCGACGCAGGATTCGACGCGCATCGTCTCATCGGGTGGGATCGTGCCGGACAACCTGGGCCAATTCTACGGCGAGCTCGTGTTCGCCATCGCGCCGTCGGACGCGCAGCGCGGACTGATCTGGGCCGGCACCAACGATGGCAAGATCTGGTACACGAAGGATGGCGGCGGCAATTGGACCGACGTCACCAAAGGGCTCAACGCGGCCGGCGCGCCGACGTGGGGCACGATTCGCAAGATCGAGCCGTCGCACTTCGATCCCGCCACCGCGTACGTCGCCGTCGACTATCACATGATGGACAATCGCAAGCCGTACATCTACAAGACGTCGGATTTCGGCGCGACGTGGACCAACATCACGGGCAATCTTCCGGCGACACACCCGCTCGACTACGTGATGGCGGTGACTGAGAATCCCAACCGCAAGGGCATGCTGTTCGCCGGCACGGGTCACGGGTTCTACTACACGCTCGACGACGGCGCGCATTGGACCGAGTTCAGCCAAGGACTGCCGCACACCGCCGTCTCGTGGATCATCGTGCCCAAGCTCTGGCACGATGTCGTCGTCTCGACGTACGGACGTGGCGTCTACATTCTGCGCGACATCGCGCCGCTCGAGTTGCAGGGCACGATTGCCGATGCGGACGCCGTGCTCTACCCTCCGCATCCAGGATTCCGTCAAGCGCGGAGTGGACGAGCCGACATCACCTTCTCGCTCAGAGCCGCCACGCCGCGACCGCTCCGCGTCGAGATCCTCGACTCGGCGGGCACGGTCGTGCGCACGATTCAGACACCGACTCGCGCCGGCTACAACCGCGCCACGTGGGATCTTCGCTACGACCCGCCGCACGTCGTCGCGCTGCGCACGCCGGCGCCCGACAATCCGCACATCTTCGAGGAGCCGCGCTTCCGCAACCGACTCACGCGGCCCATCACGCACTGGGGGATCCAAGGGGCGCAGACCGCCGGTCCGCTCGGACTGCCGGGCTCCTACTCCGTGCGTCTGGCGGTGAACGGCAAGACGCTCACCCAGCCGCTCACCATCTTGAGAGATCCGGACATCAAGACGCCGCATGCCGATCTCATCGCGTCGACGAAAGCGCAGATGCGCGTTCGCGACGCCATGAACGCGACCGTCGACATGGTCAACAAGCTCGAGGTCATGCGGAAGCAGATCCTCGATCAGCAGAAGGCCAACGCCGAGAAGCCGGACGTCGAACGCGAGCTGTCGGATCTCGATAAGAAGATGCTCGACGTCGAGCTCCGCCTGCTGACACGCGAAGACATGAACAGCGACGACAAGTACTACACCGAGCCGTTCAAGCTGTATATGAGCCTCATCTGGTTGAACGGTGAGCTCGGCAACGGGGCAGGGGACGTGGCCGGCGGCGCCGATTACGCGCCAACCGAGTCGTCCCTCGCCTGGCTGGCCGGCCTCGAGAGCGACTTGACCGAAGCGAAGGGCGCGTACAAGAAACTGGTCGAGAGCGATCTCGCGGAGTTCAACAAGAACATGAACGGTAAGATCCCGATGATTACCGAATCAGTCCGACCGATTGTGCCGTGAACCAAAGAGCATTGCCACGAGATCCGGCGGAACGGTAGGTTCCGCCGGTCCAACCAAACCAAGGCGACGCATAATGCATCCGCGATCGAGTCGTTTGTCTCTCATCGCGGCCTGCGCTGCGCTCATGGGAGTGCCACTGTTGGGTGCGGCGCGAAACGCCGAGCGTGCTCGCTCGCCGCGCACGCGCGCCGACTCGACAGTCATCGTCCTGCTCGGCACCGGCGGACCGCCACCCGTTCCTGAGGCCGCCGGACCGGCGACCGCGATCGTCGTTGGTGCGAGAGTGTTCCTGTTCGACGCCGGCGCCGGCGTGATGCGTCGAATGAGCGCGGCGAAGCTGCCGATCGCGGGGCCAACGGCCGTCTTCATCACGCATCTGCACAGCGATCACACGCTGGGATATCCCGACCTGATCTTCACGACGTGGGTCGCCGGCGGCCGGCAGAAACCTCTCGACGCGTACGGTCCCCACGGTCTCCAGTCGATGACCGACCACATCATCGCGGCATGGAAGGACGACATCGACGTTCGCACCAACGGTCTCGAGCACGAGACGCCGAATGGCTTCGACGTGCACGTGCACGAAATCTCGCCGGGCGTCGTCTACGACAGTGCGGGCGTCAAAGTCACCGCCATACCGGTCCCGCACGGCAGTTGGAAGGAAGCGTACGGATATCGCATCGATACACCCGACCGGTCGATCGTTCTCTCCGGTGATACGCGGTACTCGCCGGCAATCGAGCAGGCCGCCCGTGGGGTGGATGTCCTCATTCACGAGGTGTATCCGGACGGCGTTGTGCCTCCGCGGAGGGCGTCTACCTCCGCGGAATGGTCACGGTATCTGCGCGAATTCCACACGAGTGACGTGGAGCTCGGCAGCCTCGCCGCAGCGGCGAAGCCGAAGCTGCTCGTCACATACCATTTCGTCGACCGTGGAGCCGCGACCGATCAAGTCGTGGCGACTATTCGCCGGCAGGGGTACCAGGGGCGCATCATCGTAGGCAAGGATCTCGATCGGTTCTAGTCGGTGGAATGTGAAGCGGTCGAACGCCTTTCTCCCATTATGCCGTTTCCGTTTGTTGTCCGTTCACTCCGTTCCATCCGTTCTCGCAACCGTTATGGCTCGCCCGAGCGGCGGTCCATGAGAGCTTTGCGTGGCGCTCGCCTCGACCGCGCCTATGCGAGCTCTAACGATTGTGATACGGATTGACCGGACGAAACGGACACGAACGGAAACTGCAAATGAATTGGGTTGAGCTTCGTCAGGCGCGATGGATCCATGTGCCGGACCAGCGCGCTCACGATGACAAAGGACGGCGTCGGAATGACGGCGTCAGGGGCCGCTCCGAGGGACAATCACCAGACTGTAAGGTCGTTCGCCCACGGAGACAGTCGCGCGCAGGCGACCACTCGCCGTGTCGATCACCGAAATCTGATTCGACCGCCCGTCCGCGCTGTAGAGCGTCTTGCCATCCGACGAGAGTGCGACGCCCCACGGTCGGTTCCCAACCGGAATCGACGACACGACGCGCGCGGCGATCGGGTCGATCACGGTAATGCGACTGGCGGCACCGTTCGCCACGTACAGTCGCCGGCCGTCCGGCGCCAGCGCGACGCCGGTGGGCCGTGTCGTTCCGTCGCCGATGTGAACGACAGCGAGCACACTGTCGCGACGGATGTCGACGATCGACAGCGTGCCGCCGGCCTCGGAGCTCACGAACGCCCGATCGCCAGTCTTGTCGAACGTGACGAACCGCGGCCGTGCGGCAACGTGCAGCGTCCGCAACACCTGGCCGGTTTTCGCGTCGAGTATCGTGACGCTCGAATCGGATTCACCGGTGACGAATACCCGTCGGCCGTCCGGAGTCACGGCGACGCCCTCGGGCTCCTTGCCCACGGCGACGGAGAACAACTGATGATGGTCCGACACACGAACGCCGGTCGAGCGTGCCGCGCTTTCGTTCGACACATAGACGACCTTGCCGTCCGCGCTCACAGCGACCTGTTCGGGATCCGGACCAACCGGCAGCGTATCGACCACGGCGCGCTTGGCGACGTCGATCACCTCGACGGCATCATCCTGTCCGAGCGCCACGTAAATACGACGGCCGTCGGGCGAGAGCGCGATGCCGCGCGGCCGTTTGCCGACCTGGATCGTGGCGAGCGGAGCCAGGGTCTCGGCCGACACGACCGTGACGGTGTTCGACCCTTCGTTGCTCACGAACAGCTCCTGGGCCGCGATCGGGTTTGCGACGGCGGCGAGCGCCAGCGCGACGAGCCATGCCGGTCGTGCGGGTAGTCTTAGAGATCTCATACGGATGTCGACGTCGATCAATGCAATGTGTACAGATATGCGGCGATGTCGCGGGCAGAGCTCTCCGGCACGCCAAGGTTCGGCATCGCCGTGCCGGGCTCGATGGCCTGAGGCACCTCGATCCATCGGATGAGATAATCCGGCGTGTTCGGCACCTCGCCGGCGATGTACGTTCGCTTGCTCCAGAAAAACAACGGCGGACCGACGGTGCCGGTGGCGACGCTCACGCCGGGAATCGTGTGGCACGAGCCGCAGCCGAACGTCTCGATCGCCACCTTGCCACGATCGGCGCTCCCGCCCGGCACACTGTAGCCCGGTTCGCGTCCCGCGGCCTCTCTGCACGCCGCAGGCACAACCAGAGCGGCGAGCAGAAGGCCGATGGTTCGCAGGCTGCGCGCCCGCGTTGGTCGAGACATATGACTCACCTCTTCACGAGTTCTCATCAGAATAGACACACGGGCATTGTGATCAGCGGTACGCCGGCCATGAGCACGCCGTACACGAAGATTCCACTCACCAGAATGCCCGCCATCGCCATGAATCTCGTCCGCCCCTCACCGATCTCTGCGACCTCGTGGTGCTCGGCATTACGGCGATAGCGTGTCTCGTTCCACGAATGCAGCGCCACGAACAGCGCGGCTGCGGCGACGAGCAACAGAACGGCGCTGATCACGATCGCCAGTGGGCGAACGGCTCCGAACGTCGGCGACGCCAGCGGCGTGTCGCGCGGATAACAGAAGTGACTCATCAGCGCGTAGTTGCTGATCAGTTGCGCCGCCCAGGCGGCCGGCGCGCCGAACAATCCGAACCACAGCGGCGGAAGGCCGACGCGGTGCTGCTGCGGAGCCGGATGATCGGGCGCGGTGTCGTGTCTGTAGATCGCCGTCATGAGAAGCGGGGTGTGATGTACAGCGAGACGAACACGACGAGCCACACCGCGTCGACGAAGTGCCAGTAGAGGGCGGCGTTCGTCACCGCAAGATGACGCTCCGCCGTGAACCAGCCGCGCCAGGCCCAGACTTGTACGACGACGTTCAGCAGGAGCCCGACGAACACGTGGGCGCCATGGAATCCGGTGATCGTGAAGAAGAGACCACTGTAGGCATTCGTCTGCAGCGCAAATGTCTTGCGGGAATACTCAATGCCTTGAATCGACAGGAACACGATGCCAAGGATGAGCGTGATCAGCATGCCGGCGCGGAGTCTGGTCTGGTTGCCGCCACGGATGCCGCGTTCCGCCCAGTACATCGTGCCGCTGCTCAGGAGCAGGATGATCGTGTTGGGCAGCGTCAACGCGAGCTTGGGCGGACCGTCGGTGGGGAACGGACCAATGGTCATCGATCCCAGATAGAAGTACGCGAACAAGAGGTATGCGAACAGCATCGCCTCGGTGACGATGACGAGCACCATCGCCCACCAGCCGGGGTTGCTCTCCCGCGCGGGGTTGATGGGGAGATCGTACGGATTCGCCGACGTCGCCATGTTCATCTCTCCGGCATCAGTGTCGGCTCGTGACTCGGCAAGAACCAGCCGACGATGGTGATGAACAGGCCGACCACGCCAATGGCCGCCAGCCAGATCAGTCCGAATAGCAGACCGTACGCCAACACCAGAATCGACAGCGCGAGGAAGAACGGCCACACAGTATCTTCTGGCATTCGCAAGATCTCGTCCGGCTCGGCGTCCAACGGCGTCGTTCCGAAGGTGTCGCGGCCCTTGTCGAGAACGGGGCCGGTATCGAGCACGCTGCGGCCGCTCCCCTCGTTGATCCGATCTTCCCACAGCGGGTGTCGGCTGCCCACGATCGGAATGCGCGCAAAGTTGTACGGCGGCGGCGGAGACGGCGTGGCCCACTCGAGCGTCGGCGCATCCCAGGGATTCGGCCCCGCCTCGGTGCCGTGCGTCAGACTCCAGAAGAAGTTGACGATGAACACGACCACGCCGAGCGCGAAGACGTACGCGCCGATGGTGATCCACATGTTCTGCCAGCTCCAGCCCAGGCCAGCGGCGTAGGTGTAGATGCGTCGCGGCATGCCGAGCAGCCCGAGTGTGTGCATGGGGAAGAAGCCCACGCCGAACCCGAGAAACATCAGCCAGAAGTTCAGCTTGCCCAGCCTCTCGGCGAGCATCCGGCCCGTGATCTTCGGCAGCCAGTAGTAGAAGCCGGCCATCACCGCGAACACGTTGATGCCGATGAGCACGTAGTGCAGATGCGCGACCACGAAGTACGTGTCGGTGAGCTGGAGATCGTAAGCGTTCGCCGCCGTCGCCACCCCCGACACGCCGCCGATCACGAACAGCACGATGAAGCCCGCGGCGAAGAGCATTGGCGTCTTGAACACCGGGCGCCCGTGCCACATGGTCGCGAGCCACGCGAACACGGCGATCGCACTCGGGATCGTGATCACCATGCTGGCCGCGCTGAAGAACGAGCTGGCGGTCGCGTTCATCCCGGTCGCGAACATGTGATGGACCCACACCCCGAAGCCGAGAATGCCCGTGCTGACCGTCGCCAGCGCGACCATCGTGTACCCCACGAGGGGACGACGACAGAACGTCGGGATGAGATCGGACACGATGCCCATGGCCGGCAGCACCACGATGTAGACCCACGGGTGCCCGAAGCTCCAGAAGAGATGCTGCCACAAGAGCGCGCTGCCGCCCAGCGCCGGATCGTAGAAGTGCGTCCCAAAGCGGCGGTCGAAATACAGCAGCACACACGCCGCCGTGAGCGCCGGCGCGGCGAACAGAACCGCGAATGACGTGGTCAGCGTGCCCCACACGAAGATCGGCAGGCGGTTCACCGACAGTCCGGGCGCCCGCGTCTTGAACAGCGTGACGATGAAATTGATCGCGCCAACGCTCGTCGAGACACTCAGGAACGTGAGGCCGATGGCGTAGAAATCCATGTTGAGCCCGGGCGAGTAGGCTGCCTCGGTCAACGGCGCGTAGGCGAACCAGCCACGGTCCGGTACCGCTCCGACCAGCACGCTCGTGTAGAGGAACACGCCGGACATGAGGAAAGTCCAATAGCTCAGCGCGTTCGCCCGCGGGCAGGCCATGTCTCGCGCGCCCAGCATGAGCGGCCACAAATAGTTGCTGAACCCCGACAGCACCGGTGCGGCGTACCAGAAAATCATGGTGATGCCGTGCATGCTGAAGATCTGATTGTACGTCTCGGGGCTCAGCAGATGTTCGTTGGCGTGCGCCAGCTGCGTCCGCATGACCGCGGCCTCGGCGCCGCCGAGCAGCAGGAAGATCATCGACGTCACCAGGTACCGCTTCCCGATGATCTTGTGATCGACGGTCGCCAGCGCGCCGTAGAGTCCGGGCGCGGTCTCCCAGATCCGCGTCAAACGCTCGGGGAAGGGAACGGGAGCAGTCGTCGTCGCCACAGTGTGCTCCTACTTCAACGTTTCGAGGTATGAGACCAGCGCCTGCAGGTCGCCTGCGCTCAGCGTCATCGTCGGCATGTCGTTGCCTGGCTTGATCGCCTGTGAGTTGGCGATCCATCCGGTGAGATTGCCGCGCGTATTCTCGAGCGCGCCGGCGGCAATCGTCATTCGACCGGCGAGGTGCGTCAGGTCGGGCCCCACCTGGCCGAGCGCATCCGAGCCGCGGATCGCATGACACGACGCGCACGCCGATCGCTGAAACACCGCGAGCCCGGCGGCCGCGTCGGCGTCGGACGGCGGCGCGGCGCTGCGAGCCTGCGTCTCCAACCACTGAGCGAACTGCACCGGCGACTCGGCCACGACGAACGCGGCCATGTTCGCGTGTTGCAGCCCGCAGTATTCCGTGCATGCGCCGCGATATATGCCCGGCGCGTCGGCCTGCAGCCATGCCACGTTGCGCTGACCGGGAATGACGTCCGTCTTGCCCGCGAGTTGTGGAATCCAAAAACTGTGAATGACGTCGGCGCTCGAGAGCTCCAGGCGCACCGGTTGTCCCACGGGAATGTGGATCTCGTTCGCCGTGACCACGGTGTGCAATGGGTCGGCGAGATACTTCACCTCCCACCACCATCGGTGACCGATGACCTGCACGGTAACCGCGGGATCAGTCGGCGGCGACGCGGTCGCGTCCTCCGTCGCGATCGTCAGCGCAAACGTGATGACGAGAATGATCGCGGGCACGATCATGCCGCCCACGATCACCCATCGCATCCCGCTGCCCGATCGCACGAGGAGGTCGCGGCCTTCGTCGTGTCGGCGGAGCGCACCGAGGAGCACGAGAATGCCTACGACCACGACTACAACGATCGAGACGATCATCAGCCACCAGCCGAGCTTGGCCTGCATTGCGGCGACCGGGCCGGCGCCGTGGAGAACGTTCATTGGTGATGTCATGGCTGCCGCCTGTTCTGCGGCGTCGGCCCGCCGGCCTGCGCCGAGTTCGCGTTCATCAGCGTCGGTACTCGCGGTCCGGTCATGCCGCCCAGTGAGCGGATGTAGCTCACGAGCTGCCAGATCTGCTTGTGTGAGAGCACTGTTCCCCACGCCGGCATGCCCTTCGCCCGCCCTTCATAGATCGAGTTGAAGACGTCGGCATCGCTGCCGCCGTAGCGCCAGTAGTTGTCGGTGAGCTGCGGCGCCATGAGTCCGGCCTTCGCCTCGAAGCCGTGACAGCCCGTGCAGTTCATCGCGACGAAGAGTTGTCGCCCCTCGTCCACGGCGGAGCTGTCGTCGGCATATGGATTCTTCGTCGGCTCGACGGCGCTGACGGCGATGCCCGCATACGGACCTTCGGGCACCGTCGCGGCGCCTGATGGCATGGGAAGCGACGGAGGCGGTGCGTGCGAGACGTCGCCGCCTTCGTTGTATTCGACGCGCTCCTCGCGACAGCCGGCGGCGACTGCCGCGAACGCGAATGCCGCGACGGTCCCAACAACGAGATTCCTCATAGCGAGAACACGTAGAGCATGCCGCCCGTCGGCGGGGCGGTCGGCGTTTTGGCGTAGACACCGCCAACGCCGCCCACGCCGCTCAACACGGCGACATACTGTTTGCCATCGGGCCCGACGTACGTCATCGGCCCACCGATGATTCCCGATCCGAGCTGCTGCTGCCACAATACGCGTCCGGTGCGTGCGTCGAGCGCGCGGAACCAGCCGTCGAGCGTTCCGTAAAAGACGAGATCTCCTCCGGTAGTGAGCACGCCGCTGTACACGGGGTAGTTCTCGTCTTTCACGCTCCACACTTCTTTCGCGGTCTTCGGGTCCCACGCGATCAACGCGCCCTTGAAGCCACCGGGCGCCGGCACGGCGGGGAAGTTCGATCCCATGTACGGCGTGCCGGCGATGTACTGCACCTGGTGCTCACCCTTGTTCATGCAAACGTTGATCGCAGGGACGTATACCAGTCCGGTGCGCGGCGAATACGCCGACGGCTCCTCGTCCTTGCCGCCTGACGTGGACGGACAGATGTCGCTCGTCATGCGACCCTGGTGCGTCTCTTTGTCCTTCACGACGCCCGGCACGCCCGTCTTGAGATCGATCCCACTCGACCAGTTCTGCGCGACGAACGGATTGACGGCGAGAATCTCGCCCGTGGCGCGGTCCATCGTGTAGCCGAAGCCGTTGCGGTCGAAGTGGACGAGCGCCTTGCGCGCCTTCCCGCCGATGGACGCGGTGATGAGAATGTTCTCATTCACGCCGTCGTAGTCCCACATGTCGTGCGGCGTGAATTGGTAGGCCCACTTCACCTCGCCGTTGTCCGGATTGCGCGCGAAAATGCTCGACGACCACTTGTTGTCGCCGGGGCGCTGGTCGCTGTTCCACGGTCCGGGGTTCGACGTGCCGTGATAGATCAGATTCAGCTCGGGGTCGTACGAGATCCACCCCCACACCGTGGCGCCGCCGTGCTTCCACGAGTCGTTCGGCCAACTCGTGGCGCCGAGGTCCTTGCCGCGATCGTTCGAGTAGAAGTTGTGTGTGTTCGCGGTGATCTTGACGTCACTGTCGGGACCCGTGCTGTACGCGCGCCACAGCTCCTTGCCGCTCGACAGATCGAGCGCGGCGATCCAACCTCGCGCGCCCATCTCACCGCCCGAGTTGCCGACCAACACTTTGTCCTTCACGATGAGCGGCGACATCGTCATCGTGATTCCACGGTTCACGTCGGCCAGCTTCGTCTCCCAGATCTGGTGACCGTCGTTCGCGTCGAGCGCGATGGTCCGATCGTCGAGCAGGTTGTATACGAGCTTGCCGTCGGCGTAGGCCCACCCGCGATTCACCACGTCGCAGCAGGCGACGCCCTCCGCCCATGGATCGGGCGCGGGGGTGTGGCTCCACTTGAGCGCTCCGCCCTTCGTGAGATCGAGCGCGTACGCCTGATCGGGGAACGGCGTCACGATGTACATCGTGTTGTTCACCACGAGGGGCGTGCCCTCGTGTCCGTGGATCTGACCGGTGGAGAACGTCCACGCCACGTGCAATCCGGCTACGTTCGCCGCATCGATCTTGTTCAGTGGGCTGTAGCGTGTGAGTGCGTAGTCGCTTCCTTGAATCGGCCAGATCCCCGGATCGCGATCGCGGCGCGCGAGATCGACCTCGGCGGCGTCGCCGTGAGCTGGTGCGCACGACCCGCTGCCGAGGATCGCCAGCGAGATCGACGCGGCGGCGAGCGCGCGTGTGAGTCGTCGCCGGAGTTCGGTTCGCCTCGACTGTGCGCGGGTGTGCACCCAACGTTTCCCGATCATCGTCAGCATCATCGTGGGTACTCGATCAGTAGTCGCTCGCGTTCACGGCGGTCTTCCGCGTCAGATCAGGTCGGCCCGGCCTGGCCGCGCGATAGCGAGTCGGGTTCGCGCCGCCGAGCGAACGCACGTACGCCACGAGCTCCCAGATCTGAGTCTCCGGAAGCATCCCGCCCCACGCCGGCATGCCCTGCGCGCGTCCGCGGAAGATCGAGTTGAAGATGTCGGCATCGCTCGAGCCATAACGCCACCGTTGGTCGGTGAGATCGGGGCCCATGCCGCCCGTTCCATCGAAGCCGTGGCAGTACGCGCAATTCATGCGCACGTAGAGAAACCGTCCCTCTTCGATCGCGCCTTGATTGTTGTCGAATGGATTGCTCACCGCGGATTGGACGTAGCTCACGGCAAGCGACGGCACCGGCCCTTCGGGCGCACGGAGCACGTACGACACTTGTGGAATCGTGACGTTCGGAACCTGCGATGCACTCGCGCCTGCCGGTTGCTGCGGCTGGCAGGCGACCAGCGTCGTGAGCGTGAGCGCGAGCGTCGCCACAATCGGGTGCCGCATAGGCTTGGCCTCGTCTCGTAAACGCATCATGTCAGTCGCCTCTCGCGAGCACGGGTACGCCGTATTCGGCAAGAATCGCGTGAATGCGCTCGCCGTCCCGGTCGATCACGCGCTGGAGCGCATTGCGAAGTGTGGTGTCGGATTTCTGCACACCCATCGCGATCGGGAATGCGAACACGGTGCCGGTACGCGCGTCGGTGGACGGCACGATCGGCGTCACCGCCAGCGGCACGGAGGATCGTTTCGCGAAGAATCCCGCGAGGGGCCCCCAGGCCACCGCCACGTCCACCGTGCCGCGCGCAACGGCGTCGATGAGATCGGCCGGCGGATTCGGCTCGCTGTAGTCGCCGTAGATGCTGAACGCCACGACATTGCGTACGATGCCGCGGTCGCCCAACGCGTGCGCCGGCGGCGGATTGTCGTAGTCCGTCCCGATGAAGTGCAGCCCGATCCGCAGATTGCGCAGCCGCGGATCGTCGAGCGACGTCAGGCGATAGTGTCTATCGGCGCGCGACACGAACACGTACGTCGAGCGATAGTACGGGCGCGTCGTGAGCAGCGGACCGAAGCCGGCGGGCACGCCGATGGCCACGTCGCACTTCTTCGCGTTGATGGTGTTTCGCACCCAGGCGCGCCGCTGCGGCCACCACGTGTACTCGAGACTATCGCCCAGCTCCCGCGCCACGAGCTCGGCGATGCGATTCTCGAAACCCGCCCCCGCACGATTGGAGAAGGGCAGGTTGTTTGGATCGGCGCACACGCGGAGCACCGAGTGAGGCGCAGATCTCGGTGCGGGTCGCGTCTGACGTTCCGTCGTCGCGACCACTCCCGCTAGCGCCATCGCGGCAATCGTCCACTCAAAGCGAGAAGACATACAGCATGCCTCCTTGCTCGGGGTAGCCTTCGACGTGCGAGTCCACTCCGGCTGCGCCGCCCACTCCGGTGAGGATGGCGACGTACTGCTTCCCGTCGGGGCCGCGATAGCTCATGGGCGCGCCGATCACGCCCGAGCCGCAATGGAACTTCCAGAGCTCGGTTCCCGTGCGCGCATCGACGGCCTTGAACCATCCTTCCACCGTTCCGTAGAACACGACGTCGCCTGCGGTCGCGAGCGCGCCGCTGTAGACGAGGAACTTGTCGGGAATGGACCACACGGACTTGCCTGTACTCGCATCCCACGCGATGAATGCGCCGCGATTTCCCCCGGGACCCGGATGACGCGTGACCTGCGCGCCCCAGTACGGCGTTCCGGCGATGTAGCTCGCCTCGTACCCCGTATAGTCCATGCACTCGTTGTTCGTTGGCACGTAGAACAGTCCGGTGCGCGGAGAAAACGCCGCGGGCTGTTGATCTTTGCCGCCGATATCCGGCGGACAGATGTTCTGGACGGTCGCGCCTTCGTGGGTCCGTTTCTCGGGCACGACCGCCGGCACCCCCGTCTTGAGATCGACGCCTGACGACCAGTTGAGATTCGCGAACGGCTGGGCAACGAGTACTTCGCCGGTCGCCCGATCGATCGTGTAGCCGAACGCGTTCCGGTCGAAGTGGACGAGCACCTTGCGCGTCGTCCCGTTGATCGGCAGGTCGGCGAGAATACTCTCATTCACGCCGTCGTAATCCCACAGATCGTGCGGCGTGAGCTGGTACGCCCATACGGCG
>DASVYG010000454.1:0-7759 GCA_036392315.1 Gemmatimonadaceae bacterium | reverse complement strand
CCTCAAGGGTTGGGGCACGCCGTCGTTCCCCGACCGCGTGCTCTACTACGTACGCGGCTTCGATTCCACCGCGCGCCAATTTCGCTACGAGGTGAACCCTCGCTTCGGCAACACGCGCCCGTCTGCGACGACGCTGCGCGTGCCCTTCCGCGTCACACTCGACGTGACCATGAGCTTCGGCCCGAGCCTCGATGAGCAGCAGATCAACCGGATGCTGCGCGCGGGACGCAACGGGAATCCCGGACCAAAGCTCGACTCGGCTGGAATTGTGCGGCGGTATTGCGGCAACCTGCCGGATTGGTACGGCGAGATCCTACAGCAGGCGGATTCGTTGCTGCTGACGCGCGAGCAGGTCGACGCCCTTCAGGCGGCGAAGACGGCATACATCGCGAGAGTGCGCGAACACTGGGGACGCTTCGCCGCGCACCTCGCCGCCATCCCCGACACGTACGACGTGCAGGACTTGGTCAAGCAGCAGTCCGATGCGTCGAACGTGGCGTGGGACATCGCGCGCGACGAAGCACAGACCACGCTGCCCAAAGTCCTCACACCCGTGCAGCTCAAGATCCTGCCCGGCAATTCGCGCTTCATCTTCGAGTCGAAAGACCCCATCCGCAACGTGCGATTTTTTTCGACGCTGTCGTGCTGAGCGACGCACAGGCGACCGAGGCCCGCGAGACGGGCTGCAGCGGGCTGAAGCTTGACACCCCGGCCGGCGCCCCTATCGTGACACGCGTCGCATCGTCGCCACTGCCGGCGTCCCGAACTCCCCGGAGGTTCGAATGAAGACAACGTCCCGCCTCGCGCTCGCGTGTTCTGCCACTCTGCTCGTCGCCGGTTGCGCGAAGAGCGACCAAGCCGCGAAGGATAGTGCCGCTGGGGTGGCGGCCGCGCCTGCACCGGCGCCAGCTCCGGCGCCGCCTGCGGCGTTCTCGCTGGCTGATGCCGCCGGCAAATGGCAGATGCGCGCCGTCCCGGAGTCGGGGACCGACACAACTGCGACGAACTATGTGCTCACAGCGACGGCTGATACTACAGGCTGGCTCGCTACCTACCCGAGCGGTCTCAAGGTTCCTGTCCACGTCATGGTCTCCGGCGACAGCTTGATCATGAAGACCGGCTCTTTTGCCAGCCAACGGCGAAAGGGTGTGAAAGTGTCGACGGACGGCGCACTGAGATTGCAGAGTGGGAAGCTCGTCGGCACCACGATCGGACACTACGCGAAGGCTGGCCCTGATTCGGTGCTGCGCTTGCACACCGAAGGCACGAAGATGCCGTAGCGTGACGTCGTTCGAGCACTCGCCGGTCTCCAGCGATCGGCGAGTGCCCGAGTACCCGCCGCCACATATCACGTGAAGTTCAAGACCATCATCGAGCCGTTTCGCATCAAGACGGTCGAGCCGATCCGTCAGACCACCGACGCGCAGCGAGCCGCGGCGATTCGAGCGGCGTACTACAACGTCTTCCAACTCGATGCTGAGGATGTGCTCATCGACCTCCTCACCGACTCGGGAACGGGCGCCATGTCGGTCTATCAGTGGGCCGGCATGATGAGGGGCGACGAGTCGTACGCCGGCGGCCGCTCGTTTCACGCATTCGTGAAATCGGTGAACGAGATCACGGGCTTCCGCCATGTGATCCCCACGCATCAAGGTCGGGCGGCCGAGCACATTCTCGCCGGCGCGCTGCTCAAGCCCGGGATGATCGTCCCCAACAACACGCATTTCGACACCACGCGCGCGAACGTCGAGCATCGCGGCGCGGCGGCGCTCAACCTTCCAATCTCCGAAGGCCACGAGCCGCAGACCATCCATCCCTTCAAGGGGAACATGGACGTCTCGGCGCTCGAGCGCGTGTTGCGCGACAACGCCGGCAATGTGCCGCTGGTGATGATCACCGTCACCAACAACTCGGAGGGCGGACAACCGGTGAGCATGGACAACATCCGCCGGACGTCCGTCCTGTGCCGCAAGCATCACGTGCCGTTCTTCATCGACGCGTGCCGGTTCGCGGAGAACGCGTGGTTCATCAAGACGAGAGAGCCGGGCTACGCCGACACATCGCCGCTGGAGATCGCGCAGGAGATGTTCCGTCTCGCCGACGGCTGCACGATGAGCGCGAAGAAGGACGGAATGTCGAACATCGGCGGATTTCTGGCGATGAATGACGACGCGCTCGCCCTCGCCTGTCGCAACTCGCTCATTCTCACCGAGGGATTCCCCACATACGGCGGGCTCGCCGGCTACGACCTCGAAGCAATCGCCGTCGGACTATTCGAGGCGCTCGATCCCGACTATCTGCAATATCGGATTCGCTCGGTGGAGTATCTCGCCGAGAAGATGATCGCCGCCGGAATTCCGATCGTGCGACCGGCCGGCGGCCATGCGTTGTACCTCGACGCGAAGAGTTGGCTGTCGCACATCCCACAGCACGAATACCCCGGCTGGGCGTTGTCCGTCGCGCTATACATAGAAGGCGGCGTTCGGGCCTGTGAGATCGGGTCCGTGATGTTTGGTCGACAGCCCGACGGCACCGAGCGGCCGGCCGATCTCGAGCTCGTGCGCCTTGCCTTCCCACGCCGCGTGTACACGCAGAGCCACATGGACTACGTGGCCGAGGTGCTGCTGCACGTGGACTCCATCGCGAAGGACCTTCGCGGCGTTCGAATCGTGGAACAGCCCGCGGCCCTGCGTCACTTCACGGCGAAGTTCGAGCCGCTCCCGCGCTAACGCGGGTGGTCCTGTCCGAGTGCGTGCGCCGCTTCGTTCATCCGCTCTTCGAGATTTCGCACTCGCCGTTCGATTTCCGTGAGCCCTTCGGTGTCGGGAGCAGCCGCGCCGGCTACGACTGGCCGGGCCGCGCCCCGACGCACGAATCGGACATAGCCGAGTCCCAACGTGATCACGAGTGCGGCCGTCATGACCGCGAACCTGGTGATCGATGTATCCGTGGCAACGGTCCACCCGACACCGTAGAGCATCGTGAACAAACCACCGAGCAGTAGCCCGTTGCTGATCACCGGCAGTTGGTCGGCGCGCACGAGAGAGACAGCCATGGCGAGCGTGGCGAACACAATGAGGATCACGCTCGTGCTGCGAGCCCACGGTTTTCGCGCCTCCGCCGCAGCGTCGACGAGCTTGTTCCGCTGGCGTTCGATCTCCTGGATTTGATCCCGATCGGCCGCCGTCAACTGATCGGGCGCCTTGGACGTCCTGACCGCCTGCTCACGACGAGAGAGGTCCCGGATCTGACTGTCGAACTGCTCCGGCGGCGGGTGAAAGGTGTAAACGCCCACACCGACGAACGCGGTGAGCATGAGACCGAGGAAGAAGGAAAAGATCGTTCGTAGCCCGGCGTCCCGTTTCGTGTCTGCCATGTGAAGCTCCTGACCGCGGTGGCGCGGTGCCCCTCAGCGAGTTCGACCGATCGAGAAGAACCCGGCCGGCGCACTCGCCGGATCGTTCGGATCGAAGCAGACCTCGCACACCCGGTTCATCGCGCGGAAGCCGAGGAGTTTGACGTGCGGCGTGCGATGCTCCGGCTTGACCAGTTCGTCGCGCAGCAGGTCGGTGCTCAAGTATTTCTTGTTCGAGTCGGGAAACACCGTGACGATCACCGCCGCTGGGCCGAGCTCGTCTTGCGCCTCGAGCGCCGCGAGCAAATTGGCGCCGCTCGAGATGCCCACGGCGAGTCCGAGATCGCCGGCCAACTTTTTCGCCATGAGGATGGCGTCGCCATCATCCACCGAGATCACGCGATCGAGCTCTTCGAGATGCACGATCGGCGGAATGAACTCGTCACTGATGCCCTGGATGCGGTGCTTGCCAACTTTGTGGCCGGTCGAGAGCGTCGGCGAGTTGGCCGGCTCGACTGGATGCAGACGAATCGACGGACGCATGCTACGCAAATAACGTCCGGTACCCATGATCGTACCGCCGGTGCCGACGCCGGCCACGAACGCGTCGGGATCGAGTGCCTCGTTCCGCAACTGCGCCCAGATCTCCGGACCGGTCGTGAGGAAGTGCGCCTCGGAATTCTCGTGGTTGGCGAATTGACGCGGGAGAAACGCGCCGGGCGTTGCGGCCGCGAATTCCTCGGCGAGGCGGATGGATCCGAGAAAACCGCCCTCCTCTTTCGAAACCAGGCGGATTGTCGCGCCGAAGGAACGAATCAGTGCGATCCGTTCCGCGCTCATCCAGTCGGGCATGAAGATCGTGACCGGATGCCCGAGCGCGCGGCCGACCGCGCAGAACGAGATTCCGGTGTTCCCGCTGGTCGCTTCGACGATTTCGCCGCCCGGCTCGAGCGCACCGGACTCGTAGGCGCGTCGAATGATGTGCAGCGCCATGCGGTCCTTGATGCTGCCCGTCAGGTTCAGACTTTCCGCTTTGGCGTACACGCGGCGCGGCGCGCCGTCGACAGAAAGCTCGACGACGAGCATCGGGGTATTCCCGACGAGCACGCGAAGTCCGCGCAGTCGGTCCGCGGAAGAGAGAGTCGTCACGACGGAGTGCCGCCGATGAGGGTAGTATTCGATGGTGGTAACGTATGCTATCAGCGGCGCACCCGTCACCGCTACTCGCCGCGCGCTCTTCTTGGTGCCTGCCTTGACAAAACTTCGTCACGATTCCAATCAGTCATCGCGCGTGGCGTGTCTCGCCGCGCTTGTCGCCATAAGCATTCACGCTGCCAGCCTGTTCGCGCAATCGGATCCAGTCGCGGCGGCGCGCGACTCGGCCCGGGCCTATCGACAGCGCAACGAGGCCACGATTGTCCGCGAGTTTGCTTCACTCCTGTCCTTACCGAACTTGGCGAGCGACTCGGTGGGCATCCACCGCAACGCCGACTCGCTCGTCGCGATGCTCACGCGGCGTGGCTTCACGGGCGCACGGCTGCTGACCGTTCCCGGCGGGCCACCCGCGGTGTACGGAGAGCTTGCCGCGGCCGGCGCCACGCGCACGCTCGTCCTCTACGCGCACTACGATGGCCAGCCGGTGGATCCGAAACAATGGACCACTCCACCGTGGTCGCCCGTGCTTCGCACGCGCGACCTCAAAGCGGGCGGGCAAGTGATTCCTCTACCGTCGCCCGGCGCCCGCGTCGACCCTGAATCGCGCATCTACGCCCGCTCGGCGGGAGACGACAAAGCGTCGATCATGGCGATCCTCGCCGCGGTCGACGCGATGCGCGCATCGCGCATCACGCCGTCGGTCAACCTGAAGGTGTTCTTCGAGGGCGAAGAGGAGGCGAGCTCGGGCCACCTGGGCGACATCCTCCGAAAGTACGCGTCACTTCTCACGGGGGACGGCTGGTTGTTCTGCGACGGACCCGTGCACCAGAGCGGCCGCCAGCAGCTCTCGTTCGGATCGCGCGGAGTCACCGGCTTCGAGCTGACCGTGTACGGCCCGAACCGCGCGCTCCATAGCGGTCACTATGGCAACTGGGCGCCCAATCCCGCGGCGATGCTCGCCACTCTCATCGCGAGCATGCGCGACGACGACGGGCACATCAAGATCGCCGGCTACTACGACGACGTCCGTCCCATTACCGCAGCGGAGCGGAAGGCGATCGCGGCACTGCCGCCCTACGATTCGACGCTCCGACGCACGCTCGGTCTGGCGCGCACCGAGGCGAACGACGCCGTGCTCGCCGAGCGTATCATGCTGCCCGCGTTCAACGTGCGCGGACTGCGCGCGGGGGGTGTCCGCGAGACCGGGTCGAACACGATCGCGACCGCCGCGTATGCGTCGTTCGATTTGCGGCTCGTCCCGAACCAAACGCCGGAGCGCGTGCATCGGCTCGTCGAAGCGCACATTCGGCGGCGAGGCTACTTCGTGACGAGCGATACACCGACCGAAGAGATGCGGCTTGCGCATCCCAAGATCGCGCGCGTCGAGTGGGAGCCCGGCGGCTATCCCGCGTCGCGTGCGCCGATGGACGGTCCGTTTGGCCAAGCGGTGATCGCCGTGCTACGCGACGGCGCACCGCAACCGCCACTCGTCAATCCAACGGTGGGCGCGAGTGGTCCTGGCTACCTGTTCGAGCAGATCCTGCGCGCTCCGATGATCTCGCTGCCGATCGCCAACTACGACGACAATCAGCACGCGGCCGATGAGAATCTGAGAATTCAGAATCTCTGGGATGGCATCGAGACGTACTCGGCGCTGCTGGCGGGGCTCGGCGTGAAATGGGGCGCCCGGCCGACGCCCTGAGTCCTGATATGCCGACTGCCCGCGATCAGCTCGAACCGCGGTTGGCCGCCTGCATCAGATCATTCGTCCACGTGTGACAAGAGTGCTCAGCGCCGTTCAGCGTCGGTCAACCGAGCAACTCGTTGCTTGACTTCGGCGACCTTGGGCTGGAACTCGGGATCCGCGTTCTTCCACAGCTCGACGAACCGCATGTAGTGTGAGATCGCTTTCTGGCGGTCGTTCCGGGCTTCGTAGAGCTCGCCGAGCCGCTTGTGGGTGCCCGCGAGAGCGAAGTTGTCGAGTTCCATGACCTTTGCCCAGTACGGACTGGCGAGATATCGTTCGTACGTCGCGATCGCCGAATCGGGCATCTCGGCGAGATCGAACGCGCGCGCGAAACTGAACACGGCACAGGGCTCGCACTCCCCCGCCGGGAAGCCGTCGCTCGCGACGTCTCCGCGACGAAACTCCGCGAGAGCGACGAGCGGTTTGTGGTCGGCGAGCGCGATCTCGGCCAACGCGTTGTGCAGCCCTGGACCTTGAAGGCGCAGCCTCGCCGTATCGGTGACCTCCCGCTGATACTGCTCGAGAATGGCGCGCCCCTTGTCCGGACGACCGGCGAGCGCGTAGACGGTTGCAGCGCGGAAGTACGGCCGGTCGGCGATCGCGAGCTGTCGCAACGGAAACGCCGCGAGCGTTGCATCGACGGCGCGGACGATTCGGTCCGACGCACCGTGGAACCACGCGTCGAGCGCCAGCCAATCCAGCGAATCAGTGAGTGCCGTCCCGGAGACGCCTTGGATGGCCATTGCGGCACTCGCTTCGTGCGCCAGACGCGTCGCCTCGGCGTACCGGCCACGAAGGCGGGCGAAGTCGGCCCGCGCATCGATGATCTTCGATCGCAAGGCCGCATCGTAGCCGGAGCCGAGGCTGTCCAGGTCGCGTTCGGCGTCGTCGAGACGTCCCTGTGCGTACAGCACGAGCGGAAGATGCGAGCGAAGCGCGCCGTCGGCCGGAAAGTGCCGTCGCGACAAGGCAAGCGTTGCCTCGGCGTCTTTCACCCTTCCGCGATCGAGCTGGGTCTCGACCAGATTGAGATATGAGATCGCTGATCCGGAGTCGTGCGCAATGTCGCGTTCGAACACCGACTCCGCGCGCGCATACTCGCGACGCGAGTTCCACATCGTGCCGATGTTGTTCGCCAGCTGGGTTTCGTCCTTCCGCATCAGCGCCTCATACGCCGCAATCGTCTTGCCCCGGTCGGCGTGCGGCCCGTTCATGTAGTACGACGCCGTAGTCTTCAGCCGCTCGAGCTCGGGCAATTTATCGCTGTAGCGATACGCGCGCTCGCTGGCGGAATCACGACTCGAGCGCGGGAGTCCCGCATTGCCCATCGCGATGCTCAGCACTCGCCATGCGGATGCGAAGGTCGAGTCGATCGCGACCGCCTCGCGCGCCAGCTCGACTGACTTTGTCGAATTGTTTTCCACGTTGTTCGCCCGCACGGCAGCGCTGTACTTCCGGAGGGCGTCGAGCGACGCGGTGGTGACATCGGCGAGCGGCGGCGT
>DASVYG010000453.1:0-15399 GCA_036392315.1 Gemmatimonadaceae bacterium | reverse complement strand
ATTCCCTTGAATGCGAGCGCCCCTGCGGCAAGTGGGATGGCGACGACGTTGTAACCGGCAGCCCACCACAGATTCTGCAGCATCTTGGCGTATGTCGCGCGACTCAGCGCGATGATGCGCGGAATGTCGCGCGGATCGCTGCGCACGAGCACGATGTCGCCCGCTTCTACCGCGACGTCGGTACCCGCGCCAATCGCCACACCGACGTCGGCAGTCACGAGCGCCGGCGCGTCGTTCACGCCGTCACCGACCATCGCGACCCGCTTACCCGCCCGCTGAAGTTCCTTGATTCTTTCGACCTTGTTTTCGGGGAGCACTTCCGCGAAAACGGTGTCGATCTTCAGCTCTCGCGCCACCGCCTCGGCAACCGCCTGACTGTCTCCGGTGACCATCACGACCTCGATGCCTGCGTCGTGCAGTCGTCGAATGGCCTCAGCCGACTCCGGGCGTACCGCGTCAGCGACGGCGAACGCGGCTTGCACCTTCTGGTTCTCGACCTGATAGATCACGCTCTGGCCGCGGGACGCCGCTTCCTCGGCGAACCGTGTGATTGCCACAGGCGGCTCGACACCGAGGCGCTTGAGCAGATTCGGCCCTCCGTCCGCGAGCGCACGACCTTCGACGGTCGCCTGGACGCCGTGACCTGCAATCGCCTGAAAGCCTGTCGCTCGCGGAATGACCAACTTGCGTTCCGCCGCGCTCGCGACGATCGCGTGCGCAACCGGATGCTCGGCGTCCTGTTCGACCGCCGCGGCAAGGCGGAGGGCATCGTCTTCGGGGAGCCCGTCGACGGTGCGCATGGAGACGACTCGGTGTTCGCCGAGCGTCAGCGTGCCGGTCTTGTCGAACACGACGGTGGTGAGGAGCCGCGCCTCTTCGAGCCCACGACGGTCGCGGACGAGCAAGCCGTTGCGCGCGCCCAGCGTTGTCGACAGCGCAACGACAAGTGGAACCGCCAGGCCGAGTGCATGAGGGCATGCTATTACCAGAACTGTAACGACGCGCTCGACCGTGTACTCGCCCGGCGCTTTCGCCAATATCCAGGCAGCGGCGGTGACACCGGCAGCCAACAAAGCTGCGATCGTCAGCCAAAACGCGGCGCGGTCGGCGAGCACCTGCGCACGAGACCGTGATGTCTGTGCATCTGCGACGAGCCGCATGATGCCGGCAAGTGCAGTGCGGTCGCCGGTGCGAGTCACTTCGACGCGCAACGAACCGTCGCCATTGACGGTGCCAGCGATGACTGTGGCGCCGACGTCCTTCGATACTGGGCGTGACTCGCCGGTGATCATCGATTCGTTCACCGAGCTGCGTCCTTCGCGCACTGCGCCATCGGCGGGGACGGCTGAACCAGGACGCACAAGGACTAGATCGCCCTCGTGCAAATCTCCGATCGGCACGTCTTCTGTGCGCCCGTCGACGATACGCGTCGCGGTGTTCGGCAGCAGCTTCGCGAGCTCCTTGAGCGCGCCTTGCGCCTGCGAGATGGAGCGCATTTCCATCCAGTGGCCGAGCAGCATGATCGTCACGAGTGACGACAGCTCCCACCACAACGGCATTCCGGCCGCGCCAAAGCTGACTGCGGCGCTGAAAACGAACGCCACCGAGATTGCGAGGGAGATGAGCGTCATCATCCCGGGCTGGAAATCCTTCAGCTCACGCCACGCCCCCTGGAGAAACACCAAGCCGCCGTAGAAAAACACGGCTGAGCCGAAGACCAGAGGGATCCAACGAGAGCCGGGAAATGCGGGCGGCGTGAATCCGAGCGCGTGCGGAATCATCTCACCCCAGACCATCGTCGGGATCGTCAGCAGTAGCGCGATCCAGAACTTGTCCCGGAACATGGCCACCGAGTGCCCGGCATGTTTGTCGTGGCCATCCTCATGTGCATGACCATGATCGCGATGATCATGTGCAGCACTACGGTCCAGCTCATGGGTCACCGGATGCGCGTCGTGCTGACCGCCGTGCTCGTGTGGGTGCCTTGCGGACGCGGTCGTATTTGTTGGCGCTGGCGTAGCCTGTGCCGCATGCGCATGACCCGAGCGGTCCTCGTGTTCATCCGGCGAGTTGCCGTCGCGACTCATTTGTTGCGCCTTGATGGAAGTGAACTGGCTCTTGTGCTGCGGGGCGAGTTCCACTTTTTCGTCACCCGGTCGGCGGGCGTAAGTGCGTAGGGGCGTGTTGAGGAACTGGCGCTCCATCGAATGGATACAACTGTCGGACGGCACGCGCCCGCCCGGCTACATCGAGTTCGTCGCTCCGCGATCATCAACAGGGGTCAGGTGACGAAGACCGAGCCGCTCGACCACGGACTATGTCCCCACGCTGCGCGACGGACTCCTCTCCGGACGAGTCGAGCCCATCACTCACCCATTTCGCGAGCTGGGCAACCGGTGGCATGGATGAAGTGATGGTGTTAAACGAGGGAGGCTCCTTGAGACCACAAACGTTCGTCTCGCTGGCGGTCTTCCCCCGCCGGTCGGCGTCTGAGAAGTCGCGCACTCACGGGTGATTGAGATCCCGATGCGCACCACTGGATCCTCGTCAGCGCGCACATGTAAGCATTGTGTAGCATGTTGACACGCCGGCGTCCCCAGATGTACATGCTGCGACACCCCTAGGCGATCTGTGTATGTCAGCCTCCACGACCAACCTCATGGCCGGCTATCCTCATCGACGACATCACGCGACGTGGCTCGGCCGTGCGCCAATACGCGAGTGCATCCGAGGGCTTGCTGCGGCAGTGTGACATGCACGCGTAGCCGGACTGTGATCATTCGACTCGACGCGACAGTGAGGGCGCTCCTGGGGGGCCTCACGCTAGCGCTTGCGGCGGCATGCGGCGGCGACGTCGCGCCCGACGTCGTCCCCGCGTCGGTGACACTCTCGCCCGCGACGGGACTGACGGTTCAGTCGGGTGCAGTCGCGACCGTGCGCGCCAACGTGACGAACACCGCCGGGCGGCCGGTGACCGCCAGCGTCGCATGGTCCAGCAGCAATCCGGATGTCGCCAGCGTGTCCGACGGAACCGTCACGGGAGCTCGAGTTGGCACGGCGACGATCACGGCAAGTGTCGTGGTGACCGGCGGCGCGTCGATCATAGCATCGACTGATGTGACCGTCACACCTGGCTCGCCGGCCGTTCTCGCCGTACGTCGCCAACCCGCTGGCGGCCCGATAGGCGCTCCATTGAGCCAACAACCGGTGGTCGAGGTACACGATGCCGCTGGCAACATCGTGACCTCGTCGTCGGCAACGATCACCGCCACCATTGCGTCGGGCGGTGGGACGCTCATCGGCCAAGCGTCGGTGTCCGCCGCGGCAGGCATCGCGCCATTCAGCGGACTCTCCATCACTGGCCCGGTTGGCGACCGAACGCTCTCCTTCTCCTCTCCCGGCCTTTCCCCGGCCACGTCGGCAGCATTTGCGATGAGCGCTCCACTGACGCCGGTGATCGTGGTGGACGCGCCGAGCATCGCCGCGCAGGTCGCGCTGGGATCGAGCCCGCTGTCGCGGACGGTCATCGTCACCAACGGCGGCGGAGCGCCATTCACCAGCGTAACGATCGACTCGACCAAATACGCGACAGGCGAGCCGACGGGATGGCTCGCGGCGAGCATTTCGCCGAGCGGATCTGCGTACGTCATCACACTCGCAGCCAATACCGCGTCGCTTCCACTCGGCTCGTTCCATGCCGCCGTTCGCGTGCTCGCGGCCGGAGCACCCAACTCGCCGCTGACGATTGACGTCACGGTATCGGTGGTGGAACCATACACCTTCACGTACGGCGGCTCGACCGACAAAGCGCCGATCGTCGATATTGGCGCCTCCGCGTCACCGGAGATCAGCGTTCGCGACGCATCAGGCAACGCGGTCGGAGCGGTCGTGCCGACATACGTCAGTCGCGCTCCGAGTATCGCGACCGTCGACGCGAGCGGTAGAATCACCGCCGTCTCCGCGGGCCAGGTTTGGGTCGTCGGCACGACGCCGCTCATGGCGGACTCAGTTTACGTGACCATCCCGCGCTCCACGGCCGCGCCGGTGATTCGCGTACAGCGAGGCAGCTACCTCGCCCGCGCGGGTGACACCATCACGGTCACGATATTGCTCGATGCGCGCAGCACTCCGGTCGGCGGCGCCTCGATCGTCGTCGGTACGCAAACCTCACCGTTCGTGTTCACCTACGCCGCGTACGCCGTGCCGAACGAGACGCCGCAGCCGATCGCAAACGTGACCGGGACCGGCGTGCTGCGAGTCGCGGTGGCCGCGGCCTCTGGAATTTCCGGCCCATTCACCATGGTGACACTGCAGCTCCTGTCTCCCACGCCGAACGTCGGCTGGCTCACCCTCACGCCGCTGGATGTCGCGGGCACCGACGGTGCAGACCTGACGAGCCTCACCACGCCGACGCGCTTTCCATTGGTCTTCAGATGACGAAACGCATACTGCCGTTCGCTCTCGTGGCGCTCTCCTGCGGCGTGGCGTGCACGGAGCCCGCCACGCGCCGCACACGGGATGCCGCCGCGCCTGCGTTGGAAGCACGACTAGCGTTGTCGGATAGTGCGCCGCGACCCGGCACTCCAGTGCGTGTGGTCGTACAGCTCACCGGTGAGCATTCGTCCGATATTGCGAGCTTCACGGGTCGGCTGCGCTACGATTTCGCCTCGCTACGGTTCGTCGGCGAGGCGCCGATCGACGATGGCGCCACGCGCATCTGGAATCCTACGCCCGGCGTTGTCCGCGTCGGCGCTATCGCGGCGAGCGGATTTCGCACCGGCACGCTCGCCGCATTCGACTTCCTGGTGTTGCGCGCGAACGGCACTCGCTCCCTCGCGCTCGACGTCGACGAGATGCATTCGATCGCGCGTCGCGACGTGACCGCATCACTCCGTGTGCTCGACGGTACGCACGATGGTCGAATCCACTAGCGCCGTCCGCGTGACGCTCGCGGCCGCGGTCCTGTTATCTGCGGTCCAGTCGGCCGTGTCCGCGCAAGTGGGGACCGAGGATCCGCGTGGACGAGAAGAATGGTATTGGTCTTCGCTGACGTACCCGTTCGCCGAGCGTCCGTATGCGCAACTGCGCGCGGTGCACGAGCGCGGCGCTGAGCTGCGCGCACGCGCCGCGCGCTCGGCAGCTGCGTCCACCGCGAGCCTCGCGAGCGCGTGGCACCCGCTCGGCCCCTTCGGATTGTTCGGAGCCGACAACGGCTTCTCCACGTCAGGTCCGCAGCTCGATGCCGGTCGCGTTGCCGGCGTCGCGCCCGACGGTCGTGGGAATGTCTTCATCGCCACCGCCTCCGGCGGCGTGTGGCGCTCGAGCACTCTCGGCACGACGTGGATTCCGGCGACCGACGACCAGTGTTCTCTCAACATCGGCGCGATCGCCGTCGACCCCGCGGCACCAAACGTCGTCTACGCGGGGACGGGCGAGTACAACGCGACCAGCATCGGCTGCGGCATGCTGCGATCGACCGACGGTGGCGTTACGTGGACCGCGCTCGGCGCCAGCAGCCTGCTCGCCGGCAGCACCGATGCAGCGTTCGCGCACATTCTCATTGATCGCAGCACTGCGGGCTCACCGGCCACGACGGCGTTGTTGGCCGCCACAGACGCAGCGTTGTTTCGCTCAACGAACGGCGGCCAGACGTGGGCGTTTGTTATCACGGGCAACGTGTCGAGCGTCGTGCAGGATCCGGCGCACCCGGATGTCATGTTCGCCGGCGATGCCGACGGCTTCACGCGCGGCAAGCGCGGGGTGTACCGCTCGGCCGACCACGGCATCACGTGGGCCCAGCTTCCGCCGCTACCCGACGTCGACCCGGCGCAGATGGGCCGAATCGAGCTGGCGATGTCGCCGGCAGCCCCCGACGCGCTGTACGCACTCGTCGCCAATCGTACCACCGCCCGTGCGCTCGGCCTGTTCCGCTGGGACGATGCCGCGAGTACATGGACCCAACTCGCGGCGAACGGGTTGGTCGAGAGCGACGTCCGAACCGACTTCGGCGCGCAGGGCTGGTACGATCTCGCGATGCAAGTCGACCCGCGCGACGCGAATCGCATCTACCTCGGCGGCGTGCGCGCGTTTCGCTCGACGGATGGCGGCGCGAACTTCGCGCCCATGGGCACGGAGATTCACGTCGACTGGCATGCGCTCGCGATCGATCCCGTGAACGCCGACGTGGTCTATGCCGGCACGGACGGCGGCGTCTTCATCTCGTATGATGGCGGCGATTCGTGGACGAGTCGCAATCAGGGACTGCAGATCACGCAATATTATCCCGGAATTTCGATGAATCCTTCGGGCACCGTGGTGCTCGGCGGCTCACAGGACAACGGAACGTCCCGGTTTTCCGGTTCGCTGTTCTGGGATGGAATCAACGCCGGCGACGGCGGGTTCACCGCGATCGATGCAAGCAATCCGCAGGTTTATTGGACGGAGATGCAGTGGGACGCCCGCACGGGCGGCGCGGGACTGCTGCGGCACACGGCCACCGGCGAGACGATCCGTCGCACGGGCATCGCTGCGACCGATCGCGCGCCGTTCATTCCGCCGTTCGTTCTCGATCCGGCAACGCCGACCACGCTGTACTTCGGCACGTACCGGCTGTATCGCACGATCGACGACGGCGCCTCGTGGACACCAATCAGCGGCGACCTGTCGAAGGGCAGCGGCACGATCGCAACGATCGCCGTCGCGCCTACCGCGCCGAGCACGATCTATGTCGGCACGTCCGACGGGAACGTGCAGGTCTCGCGCGATGGCGGCGCCACGTTCGCGGTCGTCACGAGCGGCCTTCCAAACCGCGCTGTCTCGCAGATCGTCGTCGACCGCGACAGCGCTGCGCATGCGTTCGTCGCGTTTTCGGGTTTCAGCGCGGGTCACGTGTTCGAGACGCACGACGCGGGTGCCTCATGGCGCGATATCACCGCCAGTCTGCCCGATGTGCCAGCCTACTCGATCGTGCTCGTCGGAGGCACGCTGATCGTCGGTACCGAGATCGGCGTGTTCCAGACCATGGACGACGGCACGACGTGGGCGTCTGGTCCACCCGGCCTGCCGAACGCGCCGGTGCGAGACCTGGCCTATCAGCCGTTGAGCCGACTGCTGGTCGCCGCGACCTACGGCCGAGGCATGTGGCAATACGCCGTTGGCGGCGAGGCGAGAGTGCTGCGCGGCGACGTGAACGGCGACGGCAAGCTCGACGCGTTTGATGCGCTGCTCATCGAACAAGCCCTCGTCTCGAGCGCGCCGCAGAACGCCGCGCTGTATCCGGCGGGGGACGCGAACTGCAACGGGAAGCTCGACGCTGGAGACCTCGTCCTCGTTCTGCGGGCAGCGGTCGGTCTCCCGACGACCGGCGCGTGCGTGGGCACGGTGAAATAGCAGACGGGATTACGACATCGACTGGAGGCTACTTGGACATGGCGATCGATTCACGTGCTCTGCTCCTTGCGCTGGCGGTGCTTACGGCGTGCGGCAGCGACTCGGTGACCAATCCGTCGGTGAACAAGGCGCCGACGGCGTCGGCCGCACTCGTCGCCGCGACCGACTTCTCGTGCGGCCTGGCGACGAGCGGCATGGCGTATTGCTGGGGTGCGAACCACTCCGGCCAGCTCGGCATCGGCACCACGCAGGCGGCGTTCGCGCCCACGCCGGTGGCGGCGAGCGAAAAGTTCGTCGCGATCAGCGGCTCGCACCTGAGTGCGTGTGCATTGGCATCGACCGGCGGTGTCTGGTGCTGGGGTCAGACTCCCGGAACGGCGCTCGATACGGTCAAGACACCGGCGCTCGAACCGGCGTCGCCGCACCCCCTAAGATCGCTGACGGTGGGCCGGCTCTACGCGTGCGGTCTCGACGAGAACGGCGCGGCGTATTGCTGGGGCAACAACATCCGCGGACAGCTGGGCGTCGGCGACACGCTGCCCCGCGCCACGCCAACGTCCGTCCTTGGCGGGTTGACGTTCACTCAGATCTCGGCGGGATTCTGGCACACCTGCGGTATCACCGCCGCGGGCGCGACCTACTGTTGGGGCGACAACAGCTTCTTCGAGGGCGGCTTTGGAAGCGGCGTCTCGCTCGTGAAGCAACCGACGATGGTCGCCGCGCCGCAACCGTTCACGTTCGTCGCCGCGGGCGCGCTGCAGACCTGTGCGCTCACCGCCGCCGGCGCCGCGTACTGCTGGGGCACCAACAACACGGCGCAGCTCGGCGACGGCACAACCGTGGATCGACTCACCCCCACGCCGGTCGCCGGAAACTTGAGCTTCGCGAGCATTCGCATCGCACACAACAACCAGAAGAATGGGCATGCCTGCGCGATCACGCGAGACGGACTCGCGTACTGCTGGGGCGAGAACGCCAGCGGCGAAACCGGTGCCGCGCCCGACGGCCTCTGCGACGGTGGTGTCATTGGTCCGGTGCCGTGCAACCGCACGCCGGCTCGAGTCGCGGGCGCGGCGGACGTCGTCGCCATCGAGCCGGGCCTGGCCCACACATGTGCGATCACGAATACTGGTATTCTGATGTGCTGGGGCGAGAACCAGGAGGGGGAGTTGGGCGACGGCACGACGACCGATCGTCTGTCGCCGGCCGCGATCAGCGGCGGCGTGGGGTTCCCGAACAGGTAGTCCGCCACGGGTTGCCGGCGACCAGTACCCACTCATAATCGATGTATCACGCATCACTCGCCGACGTCTTCGTCCTCGGCTCAGCCGCGGCGCTCGTGATTCGGATGGTGCGCCGGCGCGTACTATTTGAGATCTTGTTTGGCCTCGCCACGGTCGGGTTGGTGACCAGGATAGAACAGCGAGACCGCGTATGGTGCTGTCTTGCGCCTCTTTGTTTTGCCATGGTAAACTAGGCCGGCCGCCGGGGCGGCGACGCACTGTTCTTCCGAGACGAATCAGACTCCCACCCCTCTTCCGGTGAAACAACTTTGGGTCGCCGTGCGCACATCGCCGGACGTCGCCACGGTTATCGGCGTTGCCTCGCTGCTGGCGCTCCTGATCAAGGTCGCGTGGTTCAACTTCCTTCCACCTGTTTTTCCGCACGCGGCTGAAGTCGGGTTGGTGTTCGAGGCGTTCCTCATCGGTAATCTTTCGGCGTACATCTTTTTCATCGTCACCGTTCAGCTGCCGGTCGTTAGCGACCGTAGACTGCTAGCAAAGCCGGTGCTGCACGGCGCCCAATCCGTTGCGAACGCGGTTTGGGGGTTTCTGCAGATGCTCTCCAATGCGCAGACGCCCGGCATACTCGAGCGCGAAACCGTAACGCTCGAGACGGTCACATCGCTGTTCGCTCGCGTGCAGGCGAACGACAACGCGCCGATGCGTGATGGCGTGTTCGGCAAGGATCAGACGTGGCCGGGCGCGCTCATACTCCATCAAAAGTGGTGCAAGGCGGCTATTGACGACGTTTGGCGCTTCGGTCGCTTTCTCGAAGCCGACTTGATCGAACTGATCAGTGATATCGAGAGGTCATACGAACCGGACCCGACGTACGTCGCGTTGCTCGAACGCGGCGGAACGTGGACCGGCTCGATGGAAGGTTTTGCTCAGGGCTACTATCGCTCCTACGAGCTCGCTCGCTCGCTCGACGCATACTGCGCTCGCTTCCGGAAAGAATACATATAGACGGGACAGGCGCCGCGCGCTCACGGCTTATTGCGATGGTCCGGCGCACTTGGGCACTGAAGAAGGAGTGCTCGTCGAGTATCGCTGATCGTGCGATCTAACGAGGCTGTAAGAAAACCGTTTTCGCGGCGCTGCGACGACTGAGATTTGCCGACGGGCATCGCCAAGTCGGACAGCGTTGGCCGGACGCACGGCGACTCTGGCCCTCGGTCGCTATTCCCTCAACACTTGATTCAATCAAGTGTTGATGCTATCCTAGCGCATGCCGATGACTCCGGACCAACTCGACCTCCTGCAGGGCACCCTCGACGTGCTCGTCCTCCGAGCGCTGTCCTGGGGACGCATGCACGGCTACGCTGTCGCCCGATTCATCCATCAAGGCTCGGACCGCGCCTTCCAAGTGCTCGACGGCGCGCTCTACACCTCGCTCCACCGCATGGAAGAGCGCGGCTGGGTCGAGTCCGAATGGGGAACGTCGGAGAAGGGGAAGCGCGCCAAGTTCTACCGCCTGACCGCCGCCGGCCGACGCGCGTTGCGCTCCGAAACCGACACCTGGAACCAATACGTGACCGCCGTTGCCGCTGTGATGCGCGCGCGGCCGCAGGAGGCGTAGATGTCGAGCAAGTCGCCGCGGCGCGTTTTCAACCTGGGGCGCAACGCCGAGCGAGACGTGGAAGACGAGATCGCGTTCCACCTCGAGTGTCGCGTCGAAGAGCTCGTGCACTCCGGATTATCGGAGGACGAAGCGCGCCGCCGCGCCGACCAGGAGTTCGGCGACGTGCATGGCGTGCGGACCGATCTGGTGCAGTCCACGCGCCGGCGCAACGCTCGCCACTCGCGAATCGAGTCGCTCCACGATTTCGCCGCGGATGCCGCGTACACCTTGCGCACGATCATTCGCTCACCCGGCTTCGCGCTCACCGTCGCCATCACCCTCGCACTTGGACTGGGCGCGGCCGCGGCAATGTACGGCGTCGCCGACCGCATTCTGCTCCGGGGCCCTGAACACCTCGTTGCGCCGGCGTCGCTCCGCCGTGTGTACGCGCACGTCAAGACGAAGGCCTCGGGCGAGTTCACGACGAGCGGCTTGAGTTACAGCGCGTACACCTCGCTGCGCGACTATTCGCGCTCGGTCGCGAGCGCCGGAGCGTACAGCGTCAACGAGGGGCGCGTCGGGCGCGGCGTTGACGCCGTGCCGGCGTGGATCGGTATCGCCACCGCCGACTTCTTCCCGCTACTCGGCGTGCGACCCGAGCACGGCCGGTTCTTCACAGCGGCAGAGGATGCGCCGCCGGACGGCGCTCGAGTTGTCGTGCTCGACCACGGCTACTGGACGCGCGAGTTCGGCGCGTCGGACTCCGCGATGGGACGCACGATTACGATCAACGCGCAACTATTCACTGTGATCGGCGTGGCGCCGTCGGGCTTCACCGGCGCCGAGCTGCGGCAGATCGACATGTGGATTCCCGTAAGCGCCGGCCAGCATCCGAGGCCAGACTGGCCGACGACGTGGGCCGCACAATGGCTGAACATCGTCGTGCGGCTCAAGCCGCATTTGCCTGAGCATCAGGTCAACGACGATCTGACGTCGACGTTCCGCGCCAGCTACGGAGGCACCGAGAGCGAGTGGAAAGCGGCGGATGTCAGCGCGCGGAGCATTGCCTTCACGCCTCAAGGCACCGAGCGGCCGGAGGCATCGATTGCCCGATGGCTGAGCGCCGTGGCGCTGCTGCTTCTCCTCATCGCGGGTGCGAACGTGGCGAACCTGCTCATCGTCAGAGCCATGCGTCGGCGCCACGAGATTGCGGTGCGACTCGCACTGGGCATCAGCCGCGCGCGTCTTGCGCGTCTGCTCATACTCGAGAGCCTCGCATATTCCGCGATGGCCGCGGTGATCGCGGTCGCCATCGCGTTCGCCGGCGGCACGATCGTGCGGCGGGTCTTTCCGCCAAGCATCGCGTGGACCGCGCCGACCGTCAACGTGCGCGTCATCGCGGTCGCGGCAGCGCTCGCGCTCGTCACAGGAGCGCTCATCGGCCTCGCGCCCATCGCGCAAGTGTTGGGTACCGATCTCGCGTCGTCGCTGCGCGAGGCGGCGCGAGACTCGGTCCGGTCGTCTCGTATGCGACGCCTCTTGCTCGCCGTGCAAACAGGTTTGTCGGTGATGTTGCTCGCCGGCGCCGGCCTGTTCATCCGATCGATGTCCAACGTTCAGCATCTGGATCTTGGCATCGAGCCGGATCGCGTGCTCGTGGCGCGCATCGGATGGCCTCGAGCGCAGAACGCCGGCGACGATGCGGCGGCCGCAAGAATTCGAGAGGCGAGCATGTGGCGCGGGCTCCGGGAACGCATCGCACACTATCCCGGCGTCGATCACGTGGCGCTCGCGATCGGAGTTCCGTTCGGCTCCGGCTTCGGTGTCGACGTACGCGTCCCGGGGCACGACACGCTGCCGACCGCTCCGGGCGGTGGTCCATATGTGACGGCCGTCGGCCCCGACTATTTCGCAACCACGGGAACACGACTGCTCCGCGGCCGAGGGTTCACGGCGAGCGATGGCTTCGAGAGCGCTCGCGTCGCAATCGTGAACCAGACGATGGCGTCGCTACTGTGGCGGGGTGAGAACCCGCTCGGCAAGTGCATCATCGTGAACAATACGCCCTGTGCGACGATCATCGGCGTCGCGCATGACGCCCGGCGTTTCGGCATCGACGAGCGCGCGTCGATGCAGTACTACGTCCCATTCGGCCAGGAGTCGGGGATCGGCGGCACGGCGTTGCTGGTGCGACCGCGCGGCCCGGCACGCGAGTTCGTACAGACGCTTCGCCAGGCAATTCTCGCTGCGGTGCCCAGCGCGAACTATCTCAATCTTTCGGTGATGCAGGATCGCGTGGATCCGCAGATTCGCCCGTGGCGGTTGGGCGCGACGATGTTCGGGGTGTTCGGAGTGCTCGCGTTGCTCGTGGCGGCGATCGGTTTATATGGCGCGATCGCGTACAACATGGCGCAGCGCACTCGCGAGTTCGGGATCCGGTTAGCGGTGGGATCGGGGACCGGTCGTCTGATGCGGGGCGTGCTCTATGACGGCTTGCGCTCGGCCGCGCTCGGAGTGGCGTTCGGCATCGCGGCCGCGCTCATCGCCGCGGCGAAGATTGCGCCGCTCTTGTTCCGCGTGTCACCGCGCGATCCGGCGGTGTTCTGCTCCGTGGCGCTCGTCCTCCTCGCCACCGCCGTCGTCGCGTCGATCCTGCCGGCGTGGAGAGCGGCGCGGACGGATCCGGTGCTCGCGCTGCGATCCTCGTAACCCATGCGCTTCTGCCGACAATTGACGCCGGTGCGTTCGCGTTCGGGCAGCGATTCCCGTTTTCGAACACTCTGAATGCTGTGAGGGTTCCACCTACTGCGCTAAAGTGGGTCCGCGCAGTCGCTTGCACGAGGCGTTCGACAGCCGGCCTGGCCAATCGCTTGCCCTGACAGGCGACGCATAAGCTGAACGTCGCTTCCTCCCACGGATGATCCCGAGGCATCGCATGGATGCGCTCATGCAGGATCTGCGCTTCGCCGGACGGGCGTTGCGCCGCAATCCATTGTTCGCCGCCACCGCCGTCGCCACCCTGGCGCTCGCGATCGGCGTCAACAGCGCCGTCTTCTCACTCGTTCACGCGGCGTTGTTCGCAGCGCTGCCGTTTCCGAACGTCGAGCGCGTCATGAGTGTGTCGCTCGTCATGCCATTCGATCCGCGGCGGCCGTCGACGCGAGACATGGTGTGGTCCTATCCCAAGTACGAGGCGTTCCGCACGATGGCCACGCCGTTCGAGGCGATCTCACTGGTCACGAGCACGACCGCGTACGTCGCCGACGAGCAGTCCGCCGAGCGCATGACGGGCGAAATGGTGAGCGCGCCATACTTCGAGATCCTCGGCATACGGAGTCAGCGCGGGCGAACGTTCGTGGCCAGCGACGACTCGGTTCCCTCCGGTCCGCGAGTCGTCGTTGTCAGCGATCGGCTCTGGCACGAGAGCTTCGGCAGTGATCCGCGTGCGGTGGGCCGTTCGATCACCTTGAACAGCGCATCGTACACGATCGTCGGCGTCGCGGCGCCGGAATTCCGTGGCCTATCGGGTACTGCCGACTTCTGGATACCCGTTCACGTGCAGAGTGCAAACGCGCTCTCGTACCCATGGAACCACTCGTATGGCATGATCGCGCTGCTGCGCCGCGAGATCACGCCCGACGAGGCGAACGCCGCGGTCATGGTGCTCGGCCGAGCCATTGACCGGTTGTACCCCAACAAGGGTGGGGGCGAGCATCCGGCGCCGTGGGGAGCCCGTGCACAATCGTTGAACGATTCCCGGACGAACGTCCAGCTTCGCAGAGTGCTGTACGTGTTGTGGTTGGCGGTAGGGTGCGTGCTGCTGATTGCCGCCGCGAACGTCGCGGGCATGCAGCTCGCGCGCGCGTCGGGCCGCCAGCGGGAAATCGCGGTGCGCGTCGCACTCGGCGCCAGCCGCGCGCGTGTTATGCGGCAACTGCTGACCGAGAGTCTCGTTCTCACGGCGGCAGGAACCGGCGTCGGAATCCTCCTCGGCGGATTCGCGCTCGATGCGTTGCTGGCGAGCCAGTCGAACAGCGCGGCGCTGCAGGCGCTGACGTCGGCGGGGTTGTCGAACGTGCTGCTCGCGCGCGTGCATCTCGATGGAATCGCGGTGGCGGTGAGCATCGTGCTCGCATTGACGGTTGGCGTTCTCTTTGGATTGCTGCCAGCGGCGCACGCGTCCCGAACGCAACTCTCTCTGGCGATGCGCGGAGACCAGGCGCCGGCGACCCGCACAATCGGTCTTCCGGTTCGGGGGCGTGAGCTGCTCGTGGTCGCTGAAATCACGCTGGCCTACGTGCTCATCGTGGGCGCCGCACTGTTCGGGCGCACCGTCCAACGGCTGTTGTCCACCGACCCAGGCTTTGACTCGCACGGCGTGGTGACCGCACGCATCTCGATTCCGTCGGCTGCGATTCCAATCGACTCGACACCGGCGTTCGCGAGCCAGCTCTTGCAGCGAGTGGCGGCGGTCCCTGGTGTGACGACCGCGGCGCTGACGGACTGCCTCCCACTGTCAGGCGGCTGCAGCGCGACCTTCCCGGAATACCTGGATCGGCCCCAACCGGTCGGCGGACTCCCGCTCGTCGGCTCGCACGTGGTAACGCCGCAGTTCTTCGCGACGCTTCAGATTCCGCTCAAGCGCGGACGCGTGTTCGACGCGACGGATCGCGCGGCTGCACCGCACGTGATGGTGATCAGCGAGTCGATGGCGAGCATGATGTGGCCGGGCGAGGATCCGATCGGCAAGCACCTGCGCGCGAGCCCGTGGGGCGCCAACGAGGGTGCGGTCGTCATCGGCGTGGTCGGAGACGTGCGCTTCGGCGCGATCGATTCGGTTCCGCGGCCCGACGTCTACGCCGCGATGTCGCAAGTCCCGCGAAGCTCGCTCGTCATTCTCGCACGGTCGCGCCTTCCACTCGGTGCACTCGCGACGCCATTGCGCAACACCGTTCGCACGCTCGCGGCGCGAATGCCGCTCTACAGCGTCATGACGTTCGACGACAAGATCGCGGGCTCGATCGCGCGTCCACGGTTCGGCGCGCAGATGCTGACGGCGTTCGCGCTGCTCGCACTCGTCTTGGCGGGCGTGGGCATCTACGGCCTCGTCGCGTTCGTCGTCGCCCGTCGCACCCGCGAGATCGGTATTCGCATCGCGCTCGGTGC
>DASVYG010000452.1:0-9067 GCA_036392315.1 Gemmatimonadaceae bacterium | reverse complement strand
TACAGCTGGACGGTGGCGTACGTGTATGCCAACGCGCGCGAACGCTTCCGCGGATTCACGAGCGCCGGCGCGAGCCCGCTCGACGTCGCGTGGTCGCGATCGAGCCTCGACTCGCGACACCAGATCGTCTACACGCTGGTCTACAACGCATTCGATGTGGCGCGGCTGGTCTGGTACGGGTCGCTGCGGTCGGGAACGCCATACACGCCGCTCGTGGCTGGCGACATCAACGGCGATGGAAATCAAAACGACCGCGCGTTCATCTACGACCCCAGCAAAACTGCTGACAGCGCGGTCGCCGCGGGTATGCGCTCCCTGCTGACGACAGGCTCGCGCTCGGTGCGTCGTTGCCTCGAGGGACAGATCGGACAGATCGCGTCGAGGAACAGCTGCGAGGGTCCGTGGGTCAGCACGTCGAATCTGACGCTCTCCTTCAATCCGACACGCCTTCGTCTGCCGCAGCGGGCCACGCTCTCGTTTCAATTGTCGAATCCACTGGGTGCCGCCGACTTTCTGCTCCACGGCGGCGATGGGCTGCACGGGTGGGGGCAGGCGTTCGTGCCGACCACCCAGCTGCTGTTCGTTCGTGGATTCGACGCGAGCCGGCGCCGCTACCTGTATGAGGTCAATCAGCGATTCGGCTCCGACCTCCTCACGCAGACGGCGACCCGTCTGCCCGTGACGCTCACCGCCATGTTTCGCGTCGACGTTGGACCGACACGCGAGCGTCAGGCATTGACGTCGATGCTCGATCGGGGACGAGTCGTACCGGGTCAACGCTTGCCCGAGCCGATCATCAAAGCGTTGTACGGGACGAGCGCGATCGTGAATCCGATGGCGCAGATCCTTCGTGACGCCGACACGCTCGCTCTCTCGCCACGACAGGCGGACAGTCTCGCCGTGCTCAATCGCGCGTACGCGATCACGCTCGATTCCATCTGGACGCCAGTCGCCAAATACCTCGCGGCGCTCCCTGATCACTACGACCAAGGTGATGCCTACGGCCGTTACCGCCGCGCGCGAGAGGCGACGGTCGACGCGCTGATCGAGCTCGCGCCCACGATCAGATCACTCTTGTCACCGGACCAGCGACGTCGTCTGCCGGTGAGCATTACGCCCTATCTCGACGCGCGCTACCTCGCCTCGGTGCGGTCGGGTACGGCGGGGACGGGGCTCGCCGCGCTGATGATGCCGAATGGAATGCCGTTGCCGGCGGGCGCGCCCAACGCCGCCGCCGCCGTGATCATGATGCACGGCGGAACACCTTGAACGGAGTAACTCGTACGCCATGAGAATACTTTTATTGACGATCGTATTTGTTGCGGTGGGCGTCGACGCGCAACAACCGCGGCAAGCACCCGTCACGCGGCTGATCGCGGCGCCGGACGCGAAGAGCTCGGCGATTCTCGCATCGCCCGTGGCCGTTCGCCAGCTCCCTGATGGCCGCGTGCTCGTGAACGACATACTGCGACGCCAACTGCTGCTGTTCGATCATTCGCTCGCCAACGTCACGGTGGTCGCGGATTCTGCCGGCGGCATGAAGAATTCGTACGGCGCCGGACCGGGCGGCATCATCCCGTTCGTCGCCGACTCCACGCTGCTCGTCGATCCCGCGGGGCTCTCGATGTTCGTCATCGATCCGAGCGGAAGGATCGCGCGCGTCGCGTCCGTGCCGCGGTCGCAGGACGCCGCCGCGCTTGGGACAAACACCACGACGTCGCCCGGCCTCGACGCCAAAGGACGACTCGTCTACCGCGGAATCAGCCGAGTGAAGCAGGTCGTGAACGGCGGCCTGACGATCGCCGAATTTCCCGACAGCGTCGACATCGATCGGGTCGACCTGGCGACGCGGCGGGTGGATACGGCGGGGTTCTTCAAGATCTCGAAAACGAACATGGTCATCACCCAGACCGAGCACGGCGTCACGGTAGGTGCCGAGCTCAATCCCGTGCAGACGATCGACGATTGGGCGGTGCTCGCCGACGGTTCGATCGCGATCGTGCGCGGCCTCGACTACCACGTCGACATCGTGAAGGGCGACGGAGCCCTGATGAATGCGCCCAAGATCCCGTTCGATTGGCGACCGTTGACCGACGACGAGAAAGTCGCGGTTCTCGACTCGGCAAAACGAGCCGTGGACCGCATGATCGCCAACGGCAATGCTGCCGCAATCATGTCGATGCACGGCGGAGCGGCGGCGGCCGCAGGACACGGAGGCGGCGCCGTTGGGTCGGGCGTCGGCGGCGGCAAGCCGGCGTCGCCCATGGTCAAGATGGTCAGCCCGGACGCGCTGCCCGATTACTGGCCTCCCTTCGGCCAGGGTGCGGCCAGAGGCGACGCCGACGGGAACCTCTGGGTGCGCACAACCGCCAAGCGCGCCAATGCCATTGCCGGTGCGATCTACGACGTCATCGATCGCGACGGAACGCTGATCGATCGGGTTCAAGTCCCGCCGGGCCGACAGATCATCGGCTTCGGTAAGGGCGGGGTCGTGTACATGTCGGCCCGCGACGAGAGCGGTGCGTGGGTGGAACGGACCCGCCGATAGGCCGACCAGAAGTCCAATTCACTTCTTTCACGGAGGACATGGTGTATCGCAGAATCGCAGCGGTTCTCTTCCTGGCAACGGTCGGAGCCACGCCGTCGCTCGCCCAGTCGGCGAAACCTGCCAGTGCAGACGACAAAGTCGCGGCCAAGTTCATCGGAGAGTGGGAAGGGGCCTACCAAACCGACCACGGTCCCAGCGGTCCCATCTCGATGCGCTTCGCCAAGGACAGCGCCTGGAAGGTCACGGAGGAGATCATCTCCGGTAGTCAGACGATCCCCACGCTCATCGCCAACGTTTCCGTGGACGGCAACACCATCGCATGGACGCAAGACTTGATGGGGATGTCGTGCAAGACATCGGCGGTGCTGGACGGCGAGCAGTTGAAGGGCACAACCCAATGCGAGCACGTGTCGATGACGATGGTGATGCGCAAGAAATAGATCGCCGGCGCTTGGTTTCACGTCGATCTGCAGTGACAGAACTGTCGCGCTCGCTTGGGCGCCGTGATGGACGCCAACGTGCTCGCTGCACGTGACTTGCGTCATGGCGGCCGCGGCGCCGATCGGGAACTCTGGCGATCTCTCTCGGCAACTTCTTGCGCCGCCGAGTGTCCTTGGGTATCCCTAAGCTGATTCACCAGCGGTGAATTCCGGAACATCTCTTGCGCTCGCTGTGTGAGCGCACAGCTGTGTTCCCTAGCCGCAGATATGCCCGTGATACCAGTCGTCATTGCAGCCGTCGTCGGAATACTTCTTCTCGCGGTCGTCCTTACGGCGGTCGTGATGGTCATGCAATGGCGATCGGAGCAACGCTCGTCGGCGCGACGTTTTCCGCTCATCGTTCCAGCGTACTCCGAGAACACCTGGCGGCCCGAGCCCTTCGAAGCCGAGGTGCCGGTGACGACGGCGCCATTGGTCGGCGACCTTGCGCCGAGCGAACAGCCACGGTCGCGTGGCGCGGAGCGTCCGGAGAGGAGAGGGCCTTCCGAGAATGGCGCGCGCGCGGATGACGCTGTGCATTCCGACAACGGTCGCGCCGACGAGCTCGAGCCGGCGGAGACAATGCGGTTCAATCGCCCGGTGGAAGAAGTCTTGCAGCTCCTTCCCGGGCGTCTCGAGGTTCTCGCGGGCGAGACCCGCCATCGCGAGATACGGTTTGTCCGGGCGCCCGGCCAGCCACCCCAGTTGATTCTCGGGCGAGATGCGGCGGGATCGCCGCAGCACGTGGCTCTGCAATCGAGCACGGTGAGTCGCCGTCACGCGCGGCTCGCCTACTCCAATGGCCATTGGGCGGTCGCGAATCTTTCGCAGACCAACCCGGTAATAGTGAACGACGAGGAGTTGTCGGGCGTTGACAGGGAGCGTCCGCTGGTCGACGGGGACCGGATCGAGCTCGGCGAGGTCGTCCTCCGTTTCCACGCACACTGACGGACCGACAACACAATGCAGCAGCAGCTTGACGATCTCTTGGCCTGTCCGCGCCTGTGATTACCGACGGAATTCCCGCGGGACTCGAGGCGCACTATGAGATCCTTCGTGAGCTTGGGCGCGGGGGCACGGCGGTCGTGTACCTTGCGCGTCATCGGCGAACGGGTGCCGAGGTCGCAGTCAAGCTCGTTCGCGCCAAGTACCTCGAGGACGACGAGGCGCTGGCCCGGTTCGCCCGCGAGGCGCGATTCGTCGCGCAGCTCGATCATCCGAACATCGTGCCGATGCACGAGGTGCTCGACTTGGGCAGTTCGGGCATCGCGCTGGTCATGGGGCATGTCTCTGGCCGCACGCTCAAGCAGCTGATCCTCGACGAAAAGCCGTTGCCGATCGAGCGCGTAGAGAGCGTGATGCGCGACGTGGCCGGCGCGCTCGGCGCGGCTCACGCGTTGGGCATCGTCCATCGCGACGTGAAGCCGGAGAACATCTTCGTCGACGATACCGGCCGGGCGCTCCTAGCCGACTTCGGTGTCGCGCGCTCCATGAGCGGCGATACGCAACTCACGATGAGCGGAGTCGCCATCGGAACGCCGGCGTACATGGCGCCCGAACAGATCGACGGCGTCGATCTGGACGGGCGAGGCGACATCTATAGTCTGGGCCTCGTCGCCTGGCAGATGCTCACCGGTGTTCGGCCGTGGGACGGCGAGAGTCTGTACGCCGTGCTCTATCACCAGAAGCACGAGTACCTGCCGGACGTCCGGGAGATGCGTCCCGACGTGCCCGACCGAATCGCCGACGTGATTGCCGTTGCGATCGAGAAAGAGCGCGACGCTCGCTTCAAGGACGTGCACGAGCTGATTGCCGCCCTCGACAATCCTGGGCCGTCGCGTCGATCCTTGGTTCCGGTGCCCGTGAGCACGGAGACCGTTCGCGTCATGCGCGTCGCGACTCCGCCGCGTGCCGAGACGGTAGTCGAGGACCAAAGGGACCCGTTCGAGTCGCTGCTTGCGGAGCTTGCGAACGAGCAGGCGGTCGAGATGCCGCCGCCGCGCCGACGCTTGGCGTTGGCGGGGGCCGCGCTTCTCGGCGTCGTGCTGCTGGCGGTGATCGGGACGGCGATGAGATCTCGCTCGAACCAGCCGTCTCGCTATGTGCTGTCGCAGCCGCTCGCGGCATCGGCATCGGGAGATTTGGTCAAGGCGCCGCCCGCTGTCACGCCGCCGGCAACGGACACCACCAAACAGCCAGTCGCGGATACGACGCGGTCGGTCCGCGTCGCCGCACCTCCGACCGGAGTGGCGTCGTCGTCCGATGAGGCGGGCGTCCGCTTAGCGGCGACACCGGCCGAGCCGGCGGTGCACCCAAGTTCGTCTCGGGCGGAGCCTTCAAAAGGCGCGTCGAGCTCTCGATCGACGCCCCCTTCGGCCCCGGCCAAGAAACCAGCCGAGCCGGCCCCGGTTGTGACGGTGCCGGCATCGACGTCGAGCAGGGCGGAGTCGCCGAATGCCGCGACGGGACTGATCGCGCCGACGTCGCGAGTCAACATCGTCGCTGGAGGCGTGCATAGTTGCCTCGTGGGCGCCGACGGTCGCGCCTACTGCTGGGGAAGCAATGAGCAGGGACAGCTTGGGAATGCCGTGAACTCACGCGTCTCTGCGCCGGCGCTGGTCGGCGGCGACCTGCGGTTCACGAGCGTCGTGTCGGGACTCTCGCATAGCTGCGCCATCGCGCGCGGCGGAGCGGCGTGGTGTTGGGGTGACAACCGCCACGGCCAGCTTGGCGACCGCTCCGATACGACTCGCTTTGTGCCCGTTCAGGTCGCGGACGGTCACACGTTCCGTTCTCTCGCCGCCGGGGCGTCGAGCACGTGCGGCCTCGATGTCGCCGGTGCGGCCTGGTGCTGGGGCGCGAACTCGTACGGAGAGCTGGGAGAAGGCGGAACGAACGACCACGCATCGCCGATGCCTGTGGCGGGCGGCAAGCACTTTGCGAGCATCAGCATGGGCTGGAGCTTTGCATGCGCGCTCGATGCCGCGGGCCACGCTTCGTGCTGGGGTGACAACAGCGCGGGACAACTGGGCGACAACACTACGATCGACCGGCGCATTCCCGGAGCCGTGCATACGGAAATCGTGTTCACATCGGTCAACGCGGGCAGCGCTCATGCGTGCGGCGTGACGCCACAAGGCGACGCTTACTGCTGGGGGCGCAACTCGAATGGCCAACTCGGCGACGGCACGACCACGGATCGGTTCACACCGGTCAAGGTGAAGAGCGCGGTTCGCTTTGTCGCCATCGCGGCGGGTGCGGTGCACACGTGCGCCGTCGCCGTCGGCGGCGACGCGTACTGCTGGGGGCGGAACACGTACGGGCAGCTCGGCGATGGCAGCACGACCGACAGCAAGGAGCCGGTGCGGGTCGCGGGAACGCACGCGTTCGCGACGGTCCGTGCGTTCGGCTCGCACACGTGCGCGGCAACCGTCTCCGGCGAGGCGTTCTGTTGGGGATACAACCTGGACGGACAGCTGGGTGACGGGTCGCGCACGCATCGAACGCGACCCGTGTACGTGGAACCGCCGGCGGGCGTATGAGTCTCGGTTTAGAGAATGCGAATCGACCCGCGCCACGTGCGCGTTGGGTGATGCTCGGGGTCGCCGCGCTCTCGACGTGGTCGTGCGGCGGCTCGACTGACACCGGTCCCGTCTCGGGAGGTCTCGTTGCTGCGGTCGTCGTGACTCCGTCGTCGTCGACGCTCGCCGTGGGTTCGCAGTTGCCGCTGCAAGCGCAGGTACAGGACGCCGCCGGGAAGCTGCTTCCCGATGCGCCGGTAGTGTGGTCGGTGAAAGATTCGGCGATCGCCAACGTGTCGGCCAACGGCGTCGTCACCGCGCGCGCGGTCGGCTCGACTCAGGTCGCCGCCAATTCGAACGGCAAATCCGGAATTGCCGCGATCACCGTCCAGAAGACGCCGGTCGCCAGCGTGACAGTCCGACCGTCGCACGTCGACGCCAACGCGGGGAGCACCGCGCAGCTCACGGGGATTGCCTATGACGCCGCGCAGAACCCGCTCGCCGACCGCGCAATCATTTGGACGAGCAGCAACACGAGCGTCGCCACTGTCAGCTCGACCGGGTTGATGACGGCGCACGCCGCCGGATCAGCGACGATCACTGGAACGAGCGAAGGAAAGAGCGATGCCGCAACGGTGACGGTGGTGCAAGGTCCGGTAGCGTCCGTCGTCGTCACGCCCGATACGGTGTCGATGACCGTTTCGCAGACCACGCAACTTTCCGCCACTGCGCGCGACGGGGCCGGAGGCATCATCCTCGGCACGACCATCGTCTGGGCGAGCTCGAACACGGGTGTTGCGAGCGTGTCGTCAACCGGCGTCGTCACCGCGGTCAGTGCGGGTACAGCGACGATCACGGCGACGAGCAACGGTCATAGCGGCACGGCGGCGATCACCGTAACGGCGGTGCCCGTCGCGACTGTCGCCGTGTCACCGCAATCGGTGACGTTGGCTCCGGGTGCGGTCACCACGCTGACCGCGACGACGAAGGATGCAAACGGAAATATTCTTCCGAATCGCGCCGTCACGTGGGTGTCGAGCAACAACTCGGTTGCAACGGTGAGCGCCACGGGTGATGTCACCGCAGTCGCGCTCGGGACCGCGACGATCACTGCCACGAGCGAGGGAAAAACCGGAACGGCATCCGTGACTGTGGCACCCGCCGCTGTCGGGAGCGTCACGGTTTCTCCGGCGACGGCGTCTGTCATCGTGGGGCAGACCACGAACCTGACCGCGACGGTGAAAGACGCGAACGGCGCGGTGCTCACGGGCCGCACTGTGACGTGGACGTCGAGCAACACGGCGATCGCAACGGTGTCGGCGACCGGCGTGGTGACCGGTGTCGCTGTGGGTTCCGCGACGATCACTGCCACGAGCGAAGGAAAGTCTGGAACCGCGGCGGTGACGGTCGTTCCGGTTCCGGTCGGCAGCGTCACCGTCTCTCCGGCGACGGCGAACGTGACCCAGGGACTCACAACGCAGCTCACGGCAACGGTCAAGGACGTGAATGGCGTCGTGCTAACCGACCGCGTGGTCACGTGGACGTCGAGCGACGCGACCAAGGCGACGGTCTCGAGCACTGGACTCGTGACCGGTGTGGCCGCCGGAACCGTGACCATCACTGCGACGAGCGAGGGGAAGAGCGGTACCGCGGCTGTTACGGTACTCGAGGTCCCCGTCGGGAGCGTCACCGTGAGTCCCGCGAGCTCGACTATCTACATTGGTCACACGACGACGCTCACCGCGACCGTGAAGGATCAGAACGGGACAGTGGTGACTGATCGTGTGGTCACGTGGACGTCGAGCGACGCGACCAAGGCGACGGTCTCGAGCACTGGACTCGTGACCGGTGTGGCCGCCGGAGTCGTGACCATCACCGCGACGAGTGAAGGAAAATCTGGATCGGCAACGGTGACGGTCCTCGCACCGGTCGCCAGCGTCACGGTCACGCCCACGACGGTCAGCGTCGCGAGCGGCTCAACGACACAGTTCACCGCCACTCTGAAAGACGCGAGCGGCAACATCTTGACGGGACGCACGGTGACCTGGGCGTCGAGCGATATTACCGTCGCCACTGTGTCGGCGTCGGGCCTTGCCACAGCATTGCTTGTCGGAAGCGCGACGATCACGGCAGCGAGCGAGGGGGTGACGAGCACTGTCGGCGGCGCCATGACCGTCACGCCCGGACCTGTCGCGACCGTGGCGGTGACGCCGTCGTCGGCAACGATAGCTGTGAACGGGACCGTCCAGCTCACGGCAAAAGCTCTGGACGCTCAAGGCAACACGGTCACCGGAGCCGTGTTTACGTGGCAAACGAGCAACGGGCAAGTTGCCACGGTGAGCTCGAGCGGTCTCGTGACGGGCAAGAAGTCCGGTACCGCGACCATCAGCGCGATCACAAGCGCCAAGACCGGTACATCATCGATCACTGTGTCGCCGTAATGCGGAAACTCGCGCTCGTTGCTGTCGTGCTGCCGTTCATCGCATCGGTTGCGCGCGCACAAAGCGCGGCACCACCCG
>DASVYG010000451.1:0-62705 GCA_036392315.1 Gemmatimonadaceae bacterium | reverse complement strand
TCAATGCTCACAATCAACGCGAAGTAGGATGATTGGGTTCTTCGTCCGTTCTTGTCCGTTGCATCCGTTCCATCCGTTCTCGCAACCGTTATGGCTGGCCCGAGCGGCGGTCAGCGAGAGCTCCGCGTGGCGCTAGCCTTTGCCGCGCCACGTGGGCGCTAACGATTCGATACGGACACAAACGGATTGAACGGACAACCAACGGAGACTGCAAACGGCGCAAGCTCTTATTCGAGAAACGTGACCTCGTAGACGGGTAACGACGGCCCGGCGGGTCGTCGGGCGCGCGACGCCCGCTTAAGTTTTGAGGATTGGCTCGTTGTCACTCCTCGCCCCCAGGTTGCATTCCGTGTCTCAGCCCGCGAACGAAACCTCCTCATCGCCCGCCGCGCGCCGCGACTTCATCCGTGAGATGGTCGCCGAAGACGTCGCGACCAATCGTTTCGGACGGCAGATCGCGACGCGCTTTCCTCCGGAGCCGAACGGGTTCGCGCACATCGGGCATGCGAAGTCGATCTGTCTGAATTTCGGCATCAAGGAGGAGTTCGGCGGACGCTGCAATTTGAGGTTCGACGACACGAATCCGTTCACCGAAGACATCAAGTACGTCGACGCATTCAAGCAGGACGTCAAGTGGCTCGGCTTCGAGTGGGACGCCGAGCTGTACGCGAGCGACTACTTCGGCAAGCTGTACGAGTTCGGCGAGCTGTTGGTGAAGAATGGAAAGGCGTACGTCGATTCGCAGAGCGACGAGGCGATACGCGAAGGGCGCGGCACGGTCACGTCGGCCGGAACGGACAGCCCGTTTCGGACGCGAAGCGTCGATGAGAATCTCGACCTGCTGCGACGGATGCGCGCCGGCGAATTCCCCGACGGCGCCCACGTGCTGCGCGCCAAGATCGATATGGCGCACCCGAACATGATCATGCGCGATCCGCTGCTGCTGCGCATTCGGCATGCGCATCACTATCGGCAAGGCGACGCGTGGTGCTTGTATCCGCTGTACGACTTCGCGCATCCACTGTCGGACGCGATCGAAGGGATTACGCACTCGCTGTGTACGCTCGAGTTCAAGGACAACAACGACATCTATAGATGGCTCGTTCGCGAGTGTGGTTTCGAGCGTCCACCCGAGCAGACGGAATTCGCTCGACTCGAGCTCGACTACACGGTGTTGAGCAAACGCAAGCTGCTCCGACTGGTGAATGAGGGTCTCGTGTCGGGCTGGGACGATCCGCGGATGCCGACGATTGCCGGCATGCGCCGCCGCGGCGTGACGCCCGAAGCGCTTCGTGCCTTCTGCGACACGATCGGCGTGGCGCGGAAGCCGGCGCGCACGGAGCTCGCGACGTTCGAGCACGCGATCCGGAACGATCTCAACATGCGCGTGCCGCGCGTGATGTGCGTGACGCGCCCGCTCAAGGTCGTCATCCAGAACTATCCCGAAGGGCAAGTCGAAGAGCTCGATGCGTCGTACTACCCCCACGACGTGCCGAAGACCGGCTCGCGGAAGGTGCCGTTCTCGCGCGAGCTGTACATCGAGCGCGACGACTTCATGGAGGATGCGCCGAAGAAATTCTATCGGCTGACGCTGAATCGCGAGGTGCGCCTCCGCTACGGATACTTCATCACGTGCACTGAGGTCGTGAAGGACAAGTCGGGCGAAGTCGTCGAGCTCCGGTGCACGTACGATCCGGCGACGCGCGGCGGCGATTCGCCCGACGGGCGGAAGGTGCAGGGGACGATCCACTGGGTGTCGGCCGCGCAGGCGATCGATTGCGATCTCCATCTCTACGACAAGCTCTTCACGATCCCGGATCCCGACGCGGTCGAAGAAGGACAGGATTTCTTGAGTGTGCTGAATCCGGAGTCGCTCATCGTAATTCACGGCGCCAAGGTCGAGCCGAGTGTCGCTGGTGATCCACTCGGCACACGGTATCAGTTCGAGCGGACCGGGTATTTCATCAGCGACCCGGTCGCGGCGTCGGGACGATTGACGTTCAATCGGACGGTGACCCTTCGCGACTCGTGGGCGAAGATCAAGGAGAAATGAGGCGCGGGGGAGAATGAGGTGATCTCGGTCGATCGCTTGGCGAGTTTGCCGCTGTTCGCCAACGAGCCGCGCGAGGTGGTGACGGCGCTCGCACGACGGGGCGTCGAGGCGCGGTTTGCGCCGAACGCGGTGATGTTTCTCGCCGGAAGCGAACCGCGCGGCTGGTACATCGTGCTCGAAGGAAAGGTGCGCGTGGTGCGTGGCTCGGGATCGCGGCAACACGTCGTTCACACCGAGACGAGGGGCGGCACGCTGGGCGAGGTACCGTTGTTCGGCGGTGGGACGCACCCCGCGACGGGAATCGCCGCCGAGCCAACCGAGTGTGCGCTCTTCAGCCGCGCCTCGCTCGAGGCCGCGATCGGCGAGGCGCCGGCAATCGCGTTCATTGTCGCGCGCCGACTCGCGGCGCGTGTGCGCGAGCTCGTGGACCGGCTCGACGGGCGGTCAGCTCGGAGTGTTCAGGCGCGGTTGATCGAGTTCTTGTTGACGCGGCCGACGCACGGCGCGGCATCGATCACGCTCGGGATGACACAGCAGGCGCTTGCCGAGGAGCTGGGGACCGTACGAGAGGTCGTGTCACGGGAGATTCGTGGTTTGGCGCAGCGCGGCTGGATCGAAGCGCTGGGCGGCGGTCGATACCGGTTGCTGGCCATTGACGAATTGCGCGCCGCGACGGCGCAAGCCGTGTGACTTTTGTTCCTGCCGAGCCGACCGACCGGGCGTAGGCTGATATAACCACAAGGAGACCACATGCTGTACTCTCGATTCTCGAGCGTCGTCGTTTGCGCCATTCTGCTTTCTAGCCGGGCAGCCGTGGCTCAACACGACATGTCGATGCACATGGCGTCAGGCCCGTTGCCCGCGTCCTCCGGTCAGGCAGCGTTCGCGACGATCTCTGAGGTCGTGCGCCTGCTCAAGGCGGATTCAACGACGGATTGGTCGAAGGTCAACATCGAGGCGCTGCGTCAGCATCTGATGGACATGGACGCGGTCGTGATGCGGTCGGCGGTGCGGCAACGCAACGTGGACGGCGGAATGGAAGCCGATGTGACGGGTACGGGCGCGACCGGCGCTGCGATCAAGCGCATGTTGTCGATGCACGCGGCGATGCTCGATCAGTCAGCCGAGTATCATGCGACGGCGACGGAGATTCCCAATGGCATTCGCTTGCGCGTGACGGCCAAGGATCCGACCGACGCTCGGATGGTGGCGCAGATCCGCGGCCTCGGGTTCGCCGGGCTACTGACCGAGGGCGACCATCACGCGCGTCATCACATGGCGATCGCGCGGGGCGAGATGAATCCACATTCATAGTGCAGGGTTGAGTGTGGAGGGTTGAGGGTTGAGGGACGGCGGAGCCATACTACGCCTCCTTGGTTTCGCTCGTCCTTTCACCCGTCGCGAGCTTGCTGCCACTCATTGGGATTCTGATCGTCGTCGTTGGGTTTGCGCTGCGATTCAACCCGCTGGTGGTGGTGGCGGTGGCGGCGATTGCAACGGGGATCGCCGCCGGGCATGCGACGGTCGACGTCATCTCGGCGTTCGGCAAGGCATTCATCGACAGTCGCACCGTGCCCGTGGTGTGGCTCGCGTTGCCGGTGATAGGCCTGCTCGAGCGCACGGGCCTCAAGGAGCGCGCGCGAACGGTGATCTCGCGAATTCATGTCGCGACGACTGGACGCCTGCTGCTTGCGTATCTCGCGCTGCGCCAGATCACGTCGGCACTCGGACTGACGTCGCTCGGCGGACATCCGCAGATGGTTCGTCCACTGATCGCGCCGATGGCCGAGGCGGCGGCGGAAACCCGGTGGGGCGAGCTCCCCGAGCGCACACGCAATCGAGTGCGCGCGCACGCGGCCGCGGTCGACAACATCGGGTTGTTCTTCGGTGAGGACATCTTCATCGCGATCGGGTCGATTCTCTTGATTCGAGGCTTTCTCGACCAGAACGGAATCCATGTCGAGGCGACCAGCCTGGCGGTGTGGGCGATCCCCACGGCGGTCTGCGCGTTTCTGGTTCACGGGACGCGTCTGGCGCTGCTCGATCGATCGTTGAAGGCGGAGATTGCACGAGCGGGAACAGGGGCCCCTTTGCGCGCTGCGCTGGCTCAGGATGACGAGCTTCGGAAGAACGCTCAGGATGACACGGCCCATGATCACGCTTGAATTCGTCAATGTGCTCATGGGAATCATGATGGCCGGCATTGCCATCGTGAACGTTCGCGACAAGACGACTGCGCGGCGCTACAACAACGCGGCCTTCTGGGGGATTTACGCGTTGACATTTCTCGCCGGGTCGCATCTCTCGAACTTCGTGAATGGATTGCTCGTGATCGCGATGGTGCTGATCGTCGCGATCGGGAAACTTGGGCCCGCGCCGGCGGAACAGACGTCGCGCGCGGATCGCGAGGCGAGTGCGGCGAGGTGGGGCAACCGACTGTTCATTCCCGCGCTGACCATTCCCGCCGTCGCGCTGCTGGGGACGTTCACGCTCAAGGGATTTCACGTGAACGGCGTGCCGCTCGTCGATCCCAAACAGGTCACACTGATCTCGCTGGGCTTGGCGACGGTCGCAGCGCTCGTCGTGGGCATGGCAATGCTGCGCCCGCCGGCCAGCGCGCCAATCGTGGAGGCGCGGCGATTGATGGACGCCGTCAGCTGGGCCGCTGTACTACCGCAGATGCTCGCTGCACTCGGCGCGATGTTCGCGCTGGCCGGTGTGGGGCCGATCGTCGCCGGCCTTCTCGGTCGATGGATACCGCTCGATACCCCGTTCGTCGTCGTGGCGACGTACACGATCGGCATGGCGTTGTTCACGAGCATCATGGGCAACGCATTTGCCGCGTTCCCGGTCATGACGGCAGCGATCGGGCTGCCGCTGATCGTTCACCGCTTCGGCGGCAACGTCGTGATCGTGGCGGCCGTCGGCATGTTGTCGGGGTTCTGTGGCACGCTCGTGACGCCGATGGCGGCGAACTTCAACATCGTTCCCGCTGCGCTGCTCGAGCTGCCGGATCAGAACGGCGTGATCAAGGTCCAGATTCCAACCGCGCTCATGCTGCTCGCGGCAAACACGGCCATCATGTATCTCTTCGCCTTCCGATGACGACACTCGACTCGGCGCTCGCATCGAAGCTCACGTCGCTGGCGCTGGCGCACGTGACGCGTGAGTATCCGAACAAGCTCGATCACGTATTGAATGGTCCGCAGGACCTGCGAGCGCCGAGCGAGCTGCATCCCGTCTTTTACGGCAGCTTCGATTGGCACTCGAGCGTGCACGGGTATTGGCTGCTGGCGACGCTGCTGCGTCGATTTCCATCGCTGAACGAGAGCGGGCGAATCAGCGAGTTGTTCGACGCGCAATTCACCACGGCGAAGGTGGATCGCGAGGTTGCGTACGTGTCGCAGCCATCGCGCGGCACGTTCGAGCGACCTTATGGGTGGGCGTGGCTGTTGATGCTGTCGGCCGAGCTGGCGCGTCACACCACACAGAGTGGCGCGCGATGGTCGGCGACGGTCCGGCCGCTCGCGGACGCATTCGTTCGGCGCTTTCGCGAATTCCTGCCCAAGGCGTCCTATCCTGTGCGTGTCGGTACGCACTTCAACACGGCGTTCGCGCTCGCACTCTCGGCGGAGTATGCGGCGGCCGTGGGTGACGGCGAATTGACCGCGCTACTCCTCGACAAAGCGACGTCTTGGTATTCGCACGATGTCAATTGCCAGGCGTGGGAACCGGGCGGTGACGATTTTCTCTCGTCGGCGCTCATCGAGGCCGAGTGCATGCGGCGCGTGCTCGATCGAGGCGAATGGTCGGAGTGGATGGATCGCTTTCTGCCGCGTGTCGCCGACCGCGAGCCGCGAACGCTGTTCGTTCCGGTCGGCGTGAGCGATCGCTCGGACGGAAAGATCGCGCACCTGGACGGACTCAATCTGAGTCGCGCGTGGTGCTGGCGAAGCATCGCGTCATCGTGGGACGACGCGGATCCGCGCCGAGCGATCGCGTTGGCCAGCGCCGACGATCATCTGGCGGCGAGCTTGCCACATGTCGCGGGAGATTACGCAGGCGAGCACTGGCTGGCGACGTTCGCGTTGTTGGCGATGACCGCCGCGAGCGCGGTGTAATTCCTCAGTTGCGCCGTTTCGCGTCGAACGCCTTGATGGCGTTGGCGAGCGGTGCGACGTCGAAGCGAACCGGGTCGGTGGTTGGAAGGCCGGTTTGTTGCGCGACCTGTTCGATGACGCGCTTTGCGTCATCCTCGGAGAGATCGGCGGTGTTGAGCGACACGCCGATGGTGCTCGCCTGTCGGAGCGGGGCGGCGATTGCCTCGTGAAGGGCTATGACCTCGTTCAATGGCGGAATCTCGAGCCACGCATTGTGGCGGTAAGTCTTGCGTGACGGCTGATGACACATAATCAGCGCGTGCGGCAGCGAGCCGTGAAGCAGGCCGAGTGAAACGCCGGAGTACCCGGGGTGAAGGATCGAGCCCTGACCTTCGACGAGAACGATGTCGGCGTCTTCCGCCGCCTGGATCGTGACGGCCTCGCTCGCGCCGGCGACGAAGTCCGCGACGACGGCGTCGATGCAGACGCCCCAGCCGTCGATGAAAATGCCGGTCTGGCCGGTCGGTGCGAACGTGGCGCGTACGCCGGCGTCGCGAAGTGCGTTCCGCACCTGCAGCATCACTGTCATCTTGCCGATGTTGGCGTCGGTGCCCACGGCGAGCACGATGGTCTGGCTCAACGCGCGGACTCGGCCCGCGCCGACGAGCAAGTCGTCGGGTGGACGACGGACGTCGTGGACGACGACGCCACGTTCGCGAGCGCGTGGTCCCAGTGTGGGATCATCGGTGACGAACGCGTGCAGTCCGTTCCAAATGTCGAGGCCGCACTCGATGGACTGCTCGATGGCGGCGCGCACGCCGGGGGGCAGCCCGCCGCCCGCGACGGCGATGCCAACGAGGAGAGCGTCGGCGCCCTGCGCCGCGCCGTCTTCCACCGAGGCGACGATCGGAATGCTGCCGCCAAATCCAAGTATGTCGGACACGCACTTGCCGGCGTGGGCGCTGTCCAGCACGGCAGCCACGTGCGGGGCGGAATATCGAATTACGGAGTGGCCTGTTTTGGCGGCAGGCGTTCCGAGTTGACCTTCGGCATAGATGAGGTAGCGAGACATGCCGATGAATCAAACGGCTCTGCTGCTTCTTGTCATCCCGACCGAGCTCAATGATGTATCACGGTCTCGATGAGCGCGGAGAGGCGATCCCACGTGCGGGTGTCGCGGGCCTCGATCGGCGGCTGTCGCAGGAGGTGTAGCGAGCCGTTCTTGTGAACAATTTCCGCGTGCGACGTGCCATCGGCGGCGCGCCAAAAATGGATCGTGGCGGTTGCCTTGCCGACGCGCAGACGCTCGATCGTGATCTCCGGGAGCCACTCCGGAAGGATCGGGTCGACGACGAGCAACGAGAGCGGCGCAACGGGCTGCAGGCCGAGGATCGCCTGGAGCAGCATAGGAAACACGCTGGCGTTCCAGAGCTGAGGCGTATTGGCGCGCGGATACGCGCCGGGAGACGATCGCTCCGATCGCGCATATCCTCCTACGCATTCCGGGATTCGATAGTCGGGGTACAACGCGGCGAGATCGAACAGTGACTTCGACAAGTCGAGGGCGCGCTGGTCGAAGCCGAATCGTCGAAGACCGAAGACGATCGACGCATTCTCGACGGCCCAGACGGTTCCCAGATGATAATCGATCGGATTGTACGATGGATCTCGCGTCGACAAGGTGCGCACGCCCCACCCACTGAACATGTCGGGCGCGAAGAGACGGCCGACGACCATCGGAAGGTGCTCATCATCGACAATGCCGGTAGCGATGCAGTGCCCCACGTTGGACGTGACCATGCGGACCAGTTGCTTGTTCGAGTCGCGCGCGACGGCGACGAATTGAAGATCGTCCATCCACCAGTCTCGGTTGAATCGCTCCTTGAGTTGCGTCGAGCTGCGCCAGTAGGCCCTTGCCGTGTCGTGCTCATCCATCATCCAGCTCAACGCCGCCATGATTCGCTGCGCGGCGAACCAGTAGCCCTGGAGCTCGCAGGTGCCGAGTGGTGAGGGAACAGGCGTGCCGTCTTCATAGAGAATGGCGTTGCCACTGTCCTTCCAGCCTTGGTTTTTGGTGCCGACCGATGAGCGCGTGTCGTATTCGAGATACCCGTCCCCGTCCGGATCGCCGTAGTCGCGCGCCCAGTCGAGGATGCGGCGTGCCGTATCCCAATGCTTCGCGACGACGGCGCGGTCGCCCGTCCAGGCGTACAGGTGCGCGAGTCCGATGATGAACATGAGAGGACTCGCATAATCGGCGTAGTAGGCCGAATACGGGTTGACACCAAGTCGAGCCAACGGACCGCTTCGCATCTGGTACGGGATTCGCCCGGGCTCTTCGTCGTGCCAGTCGTCGACGCGCGTGCTCTGCAGACGGCCAAGTCGCGTGAGACTGGCGTCGAGCATCGCGCCATTGTCGACGAACGTCGCTTGCCATCCAGTGGTAAACGCGTCGCGGCCGAAAAGGGCGGGATAGAGCGGCATCCCCGCTTGCGGTGCCAGCCATTCATCGCGCTCGCCGCGGAACAGCGGATACGATGCGAGATCTCGAATGTTCGCATTGATCGTTCGCTCGATGATCTCGCTCCGCGGCGCCCGAATGGCGACGAACGTGGCGTGCCATTCGTCCCATCGCCGTTCTGCATCGCGAAGCTCGGCGGCGCTTGGCATGTCGTCGTAATCGCGCGGCTGCACGTCGAGCATGGCGTTAAACGCCGCTTGGCGTTCCAGCCGAACGTGGCGGGTGAGCATCCCGTCGGTGAGAAGCCACCCGTCCGGCTCGAGCGGCACCAATGCGACCTCGAACGGTAACGCCGTGTGCTGGTACCGAAAGGTGAGACGTGTCGGATGAATGGTGCTCGCGACCGCGGCGTTCTGTTGTCGCTCGCCGCCAAGCGCCTCTTGAATGTCGGCGAAGTCTGCGCCGGCGATCCATGCGAACTCGAGATCGACCGCGACGGGCGATCGGTTGGTCAGCCTGATCGACGCGCGAAGCCCGGCGATCCCGACGTCGTAACGCAGAACGATGTCGATCGCGCGATGCGGGATGCCCTCTCGATTCGTCGACTGCGTCTCGTCCGAGTAGCCGCTGCCGCCGCCGCCAAAGTGCTCCAGCTCGGGATAGGCGTACTGAAACTCGAGCGATTGCGGCTGAGGATCGCCCGACTCGCAGAGCCACGGTGATTCGCCATTGAGTGTGAAGCGGAGTGTGCTGACGACACGTGTCTCGCGAAAGTAGAAGCCGCTGAGCGATTCGTGCGTGCCACAGGTTCCGTCGACTCCGGTGACGAGCAGCGACTGACCGTGCCATGCGTAGCGCTGCGACGGACGAATCACGATGTGCGCCATGGCGTAGCGGCTGAGCACGGACCGCGCCATCGCCCCATTTCGTCAGCCGCAAGGCAGGCTGGCACGACCGTGGCACCAACGAGCGGACGGTCGGATTCATCGGGCACAACGAATCGTTTCATCGAAGCCGGCGACTTCATGCATACTCATCTCAAACCGCTCGCCGAGCAGTCGATCGTCATCACAGGCGCGTCGAGCGGAATCGGACTCGTCACAGCGAAGCGCGCGGCGCGCCGCGGCGCGCGGGTGACGCTGATCGCGCGCAACCGCGTCGATCTCGATCGCGCCGTCGACGACATCCGACGCGATGGCGGACGCGCCATCGCCTGTGGCGCCGACGTCACCGACCGGGATCAGCTCGAGGCCGCAGCAGACGCTGCGGTGTCGGAGTTCGGTGGCATCGATACGTGGGTGAACAATGCCGGCGTCTCGATCTACGGCCGGCTCGTCGACGTTCCAATCGACGAGATGCGCCAACAGTTCGAGGTGGTCTTCTGGGGCCAGGTCCACGGGTCGCTCGCTGCCGTGAAACGGATGAGGAGCGGCGGCGGGGCATTGATCAACGTCGCGAGCGCGGTCGCCGATCGGGCCATTCCGCTTCAGGCCGCGTACTCGGCCGCGAAACACGCGGTGAAGGGATTCACCGACGCGTTGCGCATGGAGCTCGAGCGCGACGGCATACCGATTTCAATTTCGCTCATCAAGCCGTCGAGCACGGACACGCCGCTGTTTCAGAAGGCGCGCGTACATTTCGGCGTCGAGCCGCAGCCGATTCCACCGGTGTATAGCGCTGCTGTTGTCGCCGACGCAATCCTGCGTGCCGCCGAGCATCCGATTCGAGATCTTACCGTCGGCGCGATGGGCAAGGTTATGGGCGTGGCGGGCGATGTGGCTCCACGCTTGACCGATCGCTACATGGAGCGATCGACGTTCGACTCACAGAAGACCGACGTTCCAATCGGCGATCGGCCCGACAACCTCTTCGCGCCCGTGCAGTCAGACGGCGGCGAACGCGGACATTATCGCGGTCACGTTATGAAATCGAGCGCGTACACCGCGAGCGCTTTGCATCCGGCCGCGGCCGCGCTGGCCGGGCTCGGACTCGGCGCGGTCCTCGTGGGCGGCTTGCGATTGCTTCAAGCGCATCGCGACGGGCGCGTCGCTGCGGAAGTCAACACTGACCGAGGAGATTGACATGGAAGCCAGAGCGAAGCTGTTCGGCCACTCGATCCATCAAATGCTCATTGCGTTTCCACTTGGACTGCTGGTGACAGCGATCGTGTTCGACGCGATCCATCTTGCGACGCACGGCGCGGTGTTCGCGCTCGTGTCCTACTGGCTGATCGCGGCCGGCATCATTGGCGGACTCGCCGCGGCAATCTTCGGATTCCTTGACTGGTTGGGAATTCCCGCTCACACGCGCGCATACCGTATTGGCGCGTGGCACGGCCTCGGCAACGTCGTTTTGGTCGCGCTCTACGCCGCGAGCTGGCTCGTTCGCATGAGCGGCGATCCGGCGTCGCCGAGCGTGCTCGCGATGGCGCTGTCGCTGTGCGGCGCGGCCCTCGGACTCGTCACGTCGTGGTTGGGCGGGGAGCTCGTCGACCGCCTCGGCGTTGGCGTCGATGATGGCGCGAACATCGACGCGCCAAGCTCGCTGTCGGGGAAGGCGGTGGTGGAGCGGTCACGGCGCTGAGCGCCGTGACCGCGGGTAGTGCGGCCGCGATTCGATCTTAGTACGGCTTCTTCGTCTTCTTGTTCCTGCCCGCGTGGTGTCGGCGCAGCGAGTCTCGCTTGGTGCTGTCCGTCATCGCCGAATCTTTCTTCATCGTCGTGTCCGCGGGCATCGCTTTGGCGCTGGTGTCGGTGCGGCCAGGCACGATGCCTGGAACCGGGTTCGTATCGAGGCGCGCCGCGGCGGTGTCGTTGGGGATGCTGCCCGCGGCCGTGCCCGTGTCGCCCGATGACCGATTACTCGAGCATGCCGCGGCGGCGAATGCGAATGGAAGAGCTAGCGTGAGTTTTCGTAGTTGAAACATCTCGGCCTCCGTTGTGTGCGCATTTCCATAAAGCAACTCGCGTGCATTGGCGACTGATCGAGCTCCGTTTCTCGGCCCGATGGATATCCGGCGGCGATCTCGTCGGCCGGACGGCCGGTCCACGTCCGACGGGTCCGGCAAGCTCCTCTGCCTGCTGCCCGTCTTTCCGACCGCTGTCGTGGAGCGAGTTGGTGCGTATCTTTGACGCGTTCTCTTCCCTGGTCGAGGGTGTCATGTCGATTCGGAGTCGCTCGTCGCGCGTCGCGGCCATTGTCGCGATCGTTGCCCCTGCCGTTCTGCTCGCACAGTCGTCGCCGAAGGTCGGACCGCCCAATGGAACTGTTGTCGTCGTCGGCGGCGGTTCGATGGGTCCCGAGATCTATCAACGATTCATCGAGGCGGCGGGCGGGCCGAACGCCCTGATCATCGACGTGCCGACGGCCGGCGGCGATTCGGTCTACAAGCAGGACGCGCCGGGCACGCGCGGTTGGAAGCAAGCGGGCGCCAAGAACATCTACGTTCTGCATACGACCGATCGAAAGCTCGCGGATTCCGATTCGTTCGCGGCGATTCTGCGCAGAGCCGGTGGTGTGTGGTTCGAAGGCGGCCGGCAGTTCCATCTCGTCGACTCGTACGCGGGCACCAAAACCGAACAAGGATTTCACGACGTGTTGGCGCGCGGCGGCGTGGTGGGCGGCTCGTCGGCGGGCGCATCGATCATCGGAAGCTTCCTCGTGCGCGGCGCTCCGTCGAACAACAACCTGATCATGGATTGGCCGGGTTACGAAAAGGGCTTCGCGTTCCTGCGCGGCGTCGGCATCGATCAACACGTCGTAGCGCGAGAGCGATTGCCTGACCTGGCCGATTCGATCATGCCGAAGTATCCGGATTTGCTCGGCATCTCCGAGGACGAAGGCACGGCGTGGGTCGTGAAGGGCGACGTCGCCGAGATCGTTGGACGGAACAAAGCGTTCGTCTATGGAGGAAAGGACGCGACGGACCCGGGTAAGCCATTCCTCACTCTGCATCCGGGCGACAAGTACGACCTGGGCGCGAGGCACGTCGTCCACCGGGCGGTCGATGATTCGCCCGTGACGATCGCCCTCGTGGATTCGCTCTTCAAGAGATATTCCGATCAAGCGCTCGGCGGAGCGACCGTGCTCGTCGCGCAAGGCGGAAAGGTCTTCATCGACAAGTCGTACGGCATCCCGGACCAGAGTCGGTTCATGCCGACGACGACTGTGCCGCAGTTCCAGCTCGCTGGAATCGGCCAGGTCTTCTCGTCGATCTGCTCACAGCTACCCGCGGCGCCGGCGAGAGGCGGCATTCGTGGCGGCGACTCGACAGGGCGCGGTGGTCGGCGCGGCGGCGGCGCGGCCGCGACTCCGAGCACGCCCTTCCAAAGCTGCGTCGCCTCTCGTCTGTCGACGCCCATCGGCATGCACAAGACGAACGCCACTGCCGACGGTCAGGTGCTTTCTGACGTCGACGAGTTGTATCGACTCGCGCTCGGATTGGAGAATCCTCACACCTTCGTGCGCGATACGACGAGCGGAGATTCCAACGGTGCGGGCCACTCGTTCGACTCGGCGCGAGGCTGGCAGGCGGACACCTATCGCGGGGTCTCGCGTCTCAGCGCGTTCGGCCTTCCGGGAGGCATGCGCAGCGCGTTCGTGCGCATTCCGGACAAGCGGGCGACGATCATCATTCTGACGAATGACGACTCCGCCGCCGCGAAGGCGATGGCCGACAAGATCAGCGATCAGTTGTTGGCCGCGAAACAGCAGCGGTAGGGCGTTGGCCCCGAGTACGCCGTCTCGCACGAATGCCTGATCGTCGGAGACGTGTTCGCGCGGCGCGCCGAATCGCCGTGTTCGGACCGGCCGCGATCGTCATGGTGCTCGGCGCGCTGTCGTACGGCGCGCTGCGCCGTGCGATCGCGATGCGCGATCTCGTGGGTCACAGCCGGTCCATTCTTCAGACGTCGACCTCGCTGCTCACGGCGCTGCTCGATGCCGAAACGGGTGAGCGCGGCTACCTGCTGACGCGCGATACGAGCTTTCTCGCGCCCTATCGAGGCGCATCGGCGCGCATCGACAGCTTGCTGTCTCAACTGCGCGTATTGACGCGCGACGACTCGGCGGAACAGGCACGGCTCGACACCCTTGCGCTCGTCGCGCATCAGCGGGTCGACGCGCTTGCCGGCGCTGTCGACGACATTCGTACCGGAAAGACCGACGTTGCGGTCGGCGTGGTGGCGCATGGCCCGGGCAAGCACCTGATGGACGAGGCGCGGCGTCTCGTAGCCGATGTCGACGGCAGCGCGGAGGAACGGCTGCTCGCGCGAGAGAAGGATGAGGAGAGCTCCAAATCAGTCCTCTCGGGGCTGCTCATTCTCGGAACGCTGGTCGCGAGCCTGCTCGCGCTGCTGGTGAACCGGAACTTCGACCGCGCACTCGACGATCGGCGTGAGGCCCTTGAAGATGCTCGCCAGGCGAACGAACAGCTACAAGCACAGGCGATGGAGCTGGAGTATCAGGCCGAGGCGGCGCAACACGCGGCGGCCGATGCGGAACAAGCGACTGAGAGCGCGCGCCGCGCGCTCCGCGCCGCCGAGGAGTCGGAGCGGCGGTCCGAGCGCCTGCAAGGCGCGACCGAAGCACTCAGCGGTGCGTTGTCGCGCGCCGAGGTTGCCATGCTCATCGTCGACGAGGCGATGGCCGCACTCGGCGCGCAGTCGGGGGCGCTCGCGGCGCTCGAGCAGGAGCGTCTCTGCTTCGTCGCCGTCCGGAACATGTCGACGACCAAAGTCGGCGACGTCGTTCCGCTCGACGAGGCGCGACCGCTCACGGCGGCCGTCAAGACGGGCCAGCCGGTGGTGCTATCGGGCGCGAACGTCGTCAAAGAGCGATTTCCGGCGATCGTTCCGTCGCACGCCAAGGACGGCGTTCAAGCAGTCGCCGCATTTCCGATGGAGACGGGCGGTCGGGTCCTGGGCGGTCTCCTCGTCCGCTTTGCGAATCCACGCGTCATCGGCCCGATCGACCGGGCGTTCATGAGTGCGATGTCGCGCATCGCCGCCGAGTCGTTCGATCGCGCGCGCTTGTTCGATGCGGAGCGTGACGCGCGGTCGGCGGCGGAGGCGGCCAATCGTGCGAAGGCCGCGTTTCTCGCGTCGATGAGCCACGAGCTTCGCACGCCGCTCCAGGCGGCGCTCGGGTTCGCGCAACTGATGCGCACCGGCCTCTACGGGCCGGTCACCGACGAGCAGGTCGAGATACTCGGGCGAGTGGAGCGCAGCCAGACACATCTCGCGCGACTGATCGAAGACATCCTCGATTTCGCGCGCCTCGAGGCCGGCCGGGTGCGCGTCCATTTAGAGTCGGTTCAGATGGCGCACGTGTTCGCCGATCTGGCCCCGCTCGTGGAGCCGCAAGCGACAGCCAAGGGTGTCGCGCTCGCCTTTACACCGGCGCCCAAGCAGGTCTCTGCCAGGGCCGACCGGCACCGGCTTCAGCAGATCCTCATCAATCTCGTGGGCAATGCGATCAAGTTCACGCCGGAGGGCGGAACGGTGCGCGTCGAGTGCGTCCGCGATGCCGACCGGGTGAAGGTGCGCGTGAGCGACACCGGAGTGGGCATTCCAAGCGATCGTCTGCAGTCCATCTTCGACCCGTTCGTCCAAGTCGACTCGGAATTCACGCGGACGGCGTCGGGCGCCGGTCTCGGGCTGGCGATCAGCCGAGACCTGGCGCGCGTGATGGGCGGGGATCTGAGCGTCGAGAGCGTGCTAGGAAAAGGCTCGACGTTTTCGGTCACGCTGGCGGCGGACCCAGACGGCGCTACGCCGCCGGCGTGATCGTCAGCGGTATACGACGCAGCCGCGCGCTTCGAGTTGGTCGATCCACACGGGAAATCGCTCGATGGGATTCCAGCGAAGATCGAGCTTCTCGAGCGGAAGGTCGGCGAGTCCGTCGGGCAGCGTCGTAATTCCGTTTGCGCGAAGATCGAGATAGGCGAGCTTGTGCAAGCGCCGCAGCGATTCGGGGAGCGCGCTGATGCGATTCCCTCGCACATTGATCTCGAACAGCCGTTCCAAGTTGCCGATCGATTCTGGAATTCGGGTCAGCTTGTTGGACTCGAGGTTCAGCTTCTTGAGCTCCGTCAACGAGCCCAGGGATTTCGGCAGTTCCATGAGATCGTTGTTGGCGACGTGGAGCTCGCGAAGCGATGTAAGGCGGCCGATGGATTCCGGGAGCGAGAGCAGGTGGTTGCCGTTCGCGCGCAGCTCGATGAGGCTGGCGAGGTCGCCGATCGATTCGGGGAGCCGAGCCAGCTCATTGTCGCTCACATTGAGGTAGCGCAGCCGCGAGAGCTTGCCGATGGAGCGCGGGAGCTCGGTGAGCTTGTTGTCGCTGAGGTAGAGATAATCCGAGAGTCCGTCCAGCTCCCCGATTCCCTCGGGGAGGCTACGAATCGCGTTATGGGCAAGGTCGACCAGCCGAACGCCTTTGAGATTGCGGATCGTGTCGGGAATGCTGGTGAGCTTGTTGTTGGAGACGTTGAAGACCACCAGATCGGTCTCTTGCCAGACCGACTCGGGCAGCGCCGTGAGCTCGGTGTGCCGGATGGTGAGATTCCGCCTCGCGGGCATCGTCGCCGTCGTCGGGGAAGTAGGATTTGCCATACAGACAATTTGCGTTGCCGAGCGCCGGGATGCAAAGCAAAATCGTGGGACGCCGTCGTCGCACATCCGATTGCCGCCCTCGCGGCGTAACACGGGGAGCATAAATTCGTCGTCGCGACGAAGCCAACCGCACACCTTTGGAGGCCAGGATGAATCAGAACCGCCGTGAATTTCTCGAGCGTGTCACGGCCGGCGCGATGCTGGCGGCTATTCCGTTCACGCCCGACGTACTTCGCGAGCTCGGTGCGCTGCCGTCGGCGCGCGGTGAGAGCGCGGAGGAGTTCGATCTGACGTGGGTCGACCGGGTGAAGGGGAAATACCGCGCGGTGTTCGACGTGCCAGAGATCGACAGCGGTTACGGCGTGTGGCGCGCGTCGTTGTGGGGCAAGCAATACATGGACGTGCTCAAGGTAGCGCCTACTGAGATGACGCCCGTCCTCGTGATGCGACATCACGGCATTGCGCTGGCTATGCAGCAATCGTTCTGGGACAAGTACGACGTCGCGAAGAACAATCAGGTCACGCATCCGGTCACGCAGCAGGGCACCGATCGCAATCCGGCGCTGCTGTCGTCGAAACGCGGCGAGGTTCCGCCCGATTTCGACGACGTCGCGCTCGACAAATACATCTCGCGCGGCGGGATCGCGCTGGCGTGCAACCTCGCGTTCGACGACATGATCGAGCTCGTGACCAAGAAGGATGGCGGCACACCCGAAGCGGCGCGGAAGACTGCGGTGGCTGGCCTCGTGCCGGGCGTGCTGCTGCAGCCGTCGGGCGTGTTCGCCGCGCTCCACGCACAGGACGTCGGCTGCAAGTATCTGCGCGCGAGTTGAGCTCGGTCGACGCCGGGCCGTGCCCGCTTACGTCGACTCATCAATAGCGACGTAATGCACGTCGTTGCGCGCCCCGTTCGGGCCGCGCGAGAGAATCAACGCGGGGCAGGCGAAAGCATCGAGCCGTGGCACCTCGCATGGCATGTCGCCTGCCCTCCTCCCTCCCTCCGGCGACGGTTTGGCCGTCGCGAGATGATGTCGCAGCAAATGGAGGAGGGAAAATGAGCATACGCAACAACGGTCTCTGCGCGTCGGGAGTCGCCGTGGCGTTGACGATGATCGTGATGTCGTCCTCGGCAATCGCACAGAGCGCGAGCGACTCGACGAAGAGCACGTGTCGGTCGGGCGCCAAGCCGACCGCGAAATGTCCGGCGCGCACTACGCGTTCATCGAAGCGCATTCCGATCTCGAAAGAGCCGGTGACGAAGACCGACACCGCGTCGGGTACGGTCGACACGACGATGGTGCAACCGACCAAAGTCGACACGACGACAGTCACGCCCGTGCCAGTCGATACCACGACGAAGGTCGATACGACGACGGTCGTAACGCCGCCGCCACCGCCACCGCCGGCGGAGACCACAGTCGTGGCGCCGCCGGTCATGGTCCGTCATTACGGTAATGGCTTCTACGTCGGGATCGGCGGCGGAACGAGCGTTCCGACGGGCGCGATCCGCGACGCGTATGACCCGGGCTTCAACGTGACGGTTCCCATCGGGTGGGACGCCCCAACCGGCCCGCTCGGCTTGCGGCTCGACTTGAGTTACAACCAGCTCGACGCGCGTTCGGCGCTGCGCAGCAATGGAACCGCCGTCGCGGTGACGTCCACGAATCCGCAGATCTGGTCGGCGATGGCCGACGCGAAGTTCCGTCTGCCGTTCACCGGACGATTCGTCGGCGGCGCCACCACCGGCCTGTACGCAATCGGCGGTGTCGGTGCGCACTATCTGCGCAACTATTCGTCGACCTTCGGCGTGACGAACCCGAACACGAACATCAACGATCAGGGCGTACAGACAACGGCACTGCAGAGCAACGGCTCGCTCTGGCGCATGGGCGCGAACGTGGGCGGCGGTCTCTCGTTCGGCTTCGGTTCGACGGAGTTGTTCGTCGAGTCACGCTACGTGCACATCTTCACGAAGGACCAGGCGACGAGCTACGTCCCGATCATCCTTGGCCTCAGCTTCCGGTAAGTAGGGCATCCCGAAGCGCGCAGTCGCTTCGCTGAGTCTCGAGGGTCGATGGGCCAGCGCCGAAATATTCGGCGCTGGCCCATCGTGCGTGTGTCCGTCTGTTGCGGGGAAATGTGGAGTGCTAGGTTTGGCGACCCCTCCTCCGGAACTTCATCGCGAGGCCGCCATGATCTCGTCGCTCCGCTCCATCACACTCCCGGTGTTCGGACTACTGCTCGCAGGCATGTCGGCGCCGCGCGCACCCGAGACGATCTCACCTAACGACAATCGGCATACCGCGGGCACGCTCGCCAACGGTGTGCTCACGATCAAGCTCGAGACGCGCACCGGCGTGTGGCATCCCGAAGGCGAGAATGGTCGCGCCATCGAGGTTGCGGCGTGGTCGGAAGAAGGAAAAGCCTTGTCCACTCCGGGACCGGTCATCCGTGTCCCGGTTGGAACGGAAGTACACGCCACGGTGCACAACACGTTCGATCAGCCGCTCAGAGTGTTCGGCTTGGGAGAGACGCGAGGTCTGTCGGACAGCGTCGTCGTTGCGCCGAACGCGACGCGAAGCGTGCAATTCAAAGCGACGACACCGGGCACCTATTACTACACGGGCAAACGTGCCGACGGGCCGTTTGGCTTGCGGGCCAACGACGACACGCAGCTCAATGGCGTCATTGTCGTCGATCCGGCGAACACGCGACCGAACGATCGTGTGTTCGTCATCTCGTGGTGGTTCACGCTCGACTCGACGAGCGAGACTGGTCTCGGTCGAGCGACGATGACGATCAACGGCCTGTCGTGGCCGCACACGGAGCGCATTGACGTCGTGCAGGGCGACTCGGTGCATTGGCGCGTGATCAATCTGACCGAAGCAGACCACCCGATGCACCTGCATGGGTTCTACTTCCGCATGGAATCGAAGGGCAACGGCGTGCGCGATTCGCTGTTCGATGCCGACGCGCAGCGACTGGGCGTGACGGAAGTGATCAGTCCATTCCAAACGATGTCGTTCTCATGGAAGCCGACGCAGCCCGGCAACTGGATCTACCACTGCCACTACGCCGACCACCTGTCGCAGATAGCCGAGCTCGACACGGACAAGGGCATGCTCGATGAATCGATGCTGTCGCATCACATGTCGGACCGGCCGCATCAAATGTTCGGTTTGGTGCTGGGCATTCACGTCACGCCGCACGGGACGGCCGTTCACTCGACCGGCACGCCTCGCGCGATCCGACTGACCATGCGTGAGAAGGCGAACATATACGGGAAGCATCCGGGATACTCGTTTGTGATGGATGGCACTCCCGAAGCGGCAAACCCCGACGCGATGCCCGTGCCCGCGCCCGCGCTGATTCTGCAGAAGGGGCAGCCGGTTGCCATCACCATCGTCAACCATGCGAACGACCGGGCGGCGGTGCATTGGCACGGCATCGAGCTCGAGAGCTATCCCGACGGCGTCCCAGGCTGGAGCGGATCGGACAATCGCATACTGCCGTCGGTTGGGCCGGGCGATTCGATCACGGTTCGCTTTGCGCCGCCGCGTGCGGGCACGTTCATGTACCACTCGCACTTCAACGAGGCGGAGCAGATCAGCTCTGGCCTCTACGGACCGATCATCGTCCTCGAGCCCGGACAGAAGTTCGATCCCGAAATGGATCGTGTGTTGATCTTCGGAGCCGCGGGTCCCGCGAGGAACGTCGTCGTCGGGCCGTTTCCGCATTTCCTCATGAACGGAAAAGAGCAGCCGGAGCCGATGGACCTCAAGGCGGGAACCAGATATCGATTCCGCCTCATCAACATCTCGGACAACATGCCGCTGTTCGTCTCGCTCACCGCGGGCGATACTCCGGTGACCTGGCGCGCCGTCGCCAAAGACGGCGCCACCCTGCCGGACCACCAGGCGACGTCGCGGCCGGCGACGCTGTTGTTCGATCCGGGCGAGATCTACGACTTCGAGTTCACGCCACGCGCACCCGGCGACCTCACCCTACGGTTCGGACCGACGCCTCCACCGCCGGGCTCGCCGCCGCCACCGCCGGGCTTCCCGCCGCCCCCACCGACGATCAACGTCGCGGTCCATGTGAAGTGAATATCAGGCGGGGGTCGCTGAATCAGAGCGGCCTCCGCCTGCGTAGTTTGAGGTTGAGGTGAAACCGCCGTGTACTCAACCTGTCTGTTCTGCAACAAAACGCTCGGCGCCAATGAGGCGCTCGAGGCGTTTCCAATCGGCCATCGCTTGGCGTTCGATCCCGCGAAGGGCCGCCTCTGGGTAGTGTGCAAACATTGCGAGCGTTGGAATCTCTCGCCGCTCGAGGAGCGATGGGAGGCGATCGAGGAGGCCGATCGTCTCTATAGCGACACGCGTCGCCGCGTGTCGACGGACAACATTGGGCTCGCGAAGCTGCGCGACGGGACCGAACTGGTTCGCATCGGCGAACCGCTCCGGCCCGAGTTTGCCGCATGGCGATACGGCGACCAATTCGGCCGGCGTCGCCGGAGACAGTTGCTCCTTGCCGGCGGCGGCGTCGCCGCGGTGGGCGGCATCGTCATCGGCGGCGCGGTGATCGGCGCCGGCGTGGGCGGCTTCGGATGGATGCTCATGAAGTCGATGCAAGTCATCGTCAACGGCAGCCCGGAAAAGGTCGTCGCGACAATTCAAACGGAGAAGCACGGACTCGTGCACGTTCGACGTCGCCATCTCGCCGAGACGGCGATCGTGCCGGGTGTCGACGGTCCGTTCGCGATCGATTTGCGATTCAAGAACGGGAAAGCCCGGTTCGAGGGACGCGAGGCGGAACGGATCGCGTCGATCGTCGTGCCGAAGGTCAATCGGTACGGAGGCGCCCCCCAGGCGGTCTCCGACGCGGTAAATCTGATCGAGGCGTCGCGGGGCACCGAGGGATTCCTGGAGCAAGTAGCGCAGCACGGGCCGATCATGTCGTATCAGCCGCCATCGCGACGACGCTGGGGAGGGCGCGGCGTCTTCGCGAATTCGAGTTTCACTCGAGGTCTGTTCGCACTCCCGACCTCCGAGCGGTTGGCTCTGGAAATGGCGCTGCACGAAGAGGCTGAGCGCAAAGCGCTCGAGGGCGAATTGTCGGAGCTCGAACGCGCGTGGAAGGAAGCCGAGGAGATCGCGGCGATCTCCGACGACATGTTCGTCACGCCGGGAATGAGAGGCACGATCGAACGTCTGCGCTCGGGAGGATCCACATGACCGGACGCGCCGCGCTGCGTGCGCTGGCTGCCCTGGTGGTCGCGCCCTACGTGCTCGCCGCGCAGACCGGCTTCGTCACCATGTCCGACTCGGCGCGGTTGTATTATCGCATCATCGGTCACGGTGCGGACACGATCATCGCGATCCACGGCGGTCCGGGCATGGATCACGAGACGATCTTCGGCGACTTTGCAGTCCTCGGCGCCAGGCATACGGTGATCTTCTACGACCAGCGCGGCGGCGGCCGATCGACGTTGCCGGCGGACACCAGCACGCTCGTTGCCGCGCGACAGGTGCAGGATCTCGAGGAGCTGCGAAAGCATTTCGGCGTCGAACGCGTTACGCTGGTGGCGCACTCGTACGGGCCGTTGCTGGCGGCCTCCTACGCCATCGCGCATCCCGCCAACGTCAAGCGGATGGTTTTCTTTGGGCCGGTGCCGCCGCGACGCGGTACGTTCTGGCAGCGATTCGGGCAGAGCGTCAACTCGCGGTTGGACAGCACGCAGCGAGCGGCCATGGCGGCGGCAGGTCGACGCATGGCCGATCCCGCCGGCGACACGCGTCAGGCGTGTCGCGACTATTGGGCGCTCGGACTACGACCGCGCCTGGCCGAGCCGGATCGGACGCTGCCGCTCATCAAGTCGGACATGTGCGGGACGGACCCGGCCGGCATCCGGTACGGCAATCGGATCGGAAACCGGGTGATCATGGGCTCGTATGGTGATTGGGACCTGCGTCCGCAGCTTCGGACGTTGAACGTGCCGACGCTCGTCGTCCACGGCGAGGAAGAGAGCATTCCGATGGATTTGGCGGAGGAGTGGGTGACGTCGTTGCCGCACGCGCGGCTGTTGCGCGTGCCGCGCGCGGCGCACTTCACCTACGCCGAGCGGCCGGAGCTCGTCTGGCCGGCGGTGGAGCGATTCCTGGCGGGTCTCGACGACTAATAGCAGCGTTTCCTGATAAGAGAACTCACACTGCTGAGGGTGGCCCATGCTCATGGCGATCATCGTTGGGATTCTTGCCGGATTTCTCGCCGGCAAGATCATGAACGGCTCGGGCTACGGGCTCTTCGCCGACCTGTTTCTGGGGCTTGGCGGTGGGCTCGTTGGGAGTATCGTGCTCGGGATGCTGGGCATTGGGTCGCGCGGCATCATCGGCTCGATCTTGATCGCGACCTTTGGCGCGGTGTTGCTCATCTGGATCGTCCGGGCCATGCGTTCGGACAGCGGGCGGATCTAGAGTTCGCGACGAGGCAGTTCGCGGAGGGCATCGGGCCTACTCATGCCCCGTACCCTCGACACGCCGTGCGGCTACGCAGCCGCGAATGCTGACTCGCCGGCGAAGATCTTCGCGAGGAGCTCGATTCCCTCGATGTAGCGCGGGCCTGGTCTGGCGAAAAAAGCATTCGCGTCGACGGGATAGACGCGCGCGCCGGGAATAGGGGGCAGTGCGCGCGCCATGCGCTCGGCTTGCTCGAGATGATAGCCGCAGGGAGCGACGATCACGATCTCCGGCGCCCAGGCGTGCACATCGTCCCATGACATGCGCACGGAATCGGCGCCGGGACGGCCGAGTCGATCGTCGCCGCCGGCGATCTCGATCATCTCGGGGACCCAGTGTCCGGCGCAGAAGAGCGGGTCCGTCCATTCGAGGAACGCGACGCGCGGGCGCCGTGCGGCGCGGGTTGCCGAACGCACTCGTTCCACACGCTCGCGATTGCGCGCCACGAGAGCTCGCGCTTCCGATGCTCGGCCAATGGCCTGGCCCACAGCGACGATGTCGTCGTCGATCTCGGCGAGCGTGCGCGGGGTGAGATAGATGACCGCCGGATTCGACGGCAGCGATTTGAGCGCGCGGGTGAGCTCGTTGCCGGACGGCGCGCAGACCTGACACAAGTCCTGGGTAAGAATGACATCTGGCGCGACATCGTGCAGCAGATTCTCGTCGACGACGTAAAGACTCTCGCCGGCGGCCAGTCGTCCCGAGACCGCGGCGTCGATCTCGGCCTGGCTCAGGCCATCGAGCTCGATGGTCGGTTTGCTGACGATCGGAAGGGCGCGAACGGAGTCGGGATAATCGCACTCGTGCGAGCGACCGACGAGGTCGGCGCCGGCGCCCAGCGCGTAGACGATTTCGGTTCCGGCGGGCAGAAAGGAGACGATGCGCGTCACAAAAACAAACATAACCAGCGCGTCGAGTGGCAAAGCGGGCGGCCCCGCGCCAAGTTGTGCGCGCATCCTTTCAATCGGGACACTCGAATGACACGCCTTCGCCTCGCCCTGCTTCTGCTCGCCGTGTTCGCCGTGCACACCCGGGCGCAGACCGTGAACGCCGCGCAACTCGACAGCATCATCCGGAAGGCCGTCGTAGAGAAGCACATTGTCGGCCTATCGGTCGGCGTCATGCAGAATGGAAAGGTGGTCCTGGCCAAGGGCTACGGCGTTCGAGATCTGACGAGCAAAGATCCGGTCACGCCGCAAACGATGTTCGGGATCGGCTCGGTCACCAAGCAGTTCACGTGCACCGCGCTGTTGATGCTCGCCGAGCAGAAGCGATTGTCGCTCACCGATCCGGTGTCGCTCTGGTTCCCGACGCTGACGCGCGCGAAAGACATCACGCTGATCGACCTGGGCGGACATCTCTCGGGGTACCACGACTACTATCCGCTCGACTTCGTCGATCGCGAAATGCAGAAGCCGGCGTCCGCCGATGAGATCATCACGGAGTATGCGACGCGGCCGCTCGATTTCGCGCCCCGCTCCCGATACTCGTACAGCAATACCGGATTTCTCATCCTCGGTCGGGTGATCGAGAAAGTCAGCGGCGAGCCGTTTGGATCCTTCATCGGGAAACGGATCTTCACTCCGCTCAGGCTGACGCGCACGGTTTACGAGCCTGCCTCACCGACGCCCGCCGCCAATATGGCGCGCGGATACACCTCGTTCGGACTGGCCGATCCGATCCCGGCGGAACCGGAGGCACGCGGTTGGGCCGGGAGTGCCGGCGCGATCTGGTCGACGCCGACTGATCTGCTGACGTGGGACACGTCGCTGCTCGATCACACGCTCATCTCGCCGGCGTCGTTCGCCGTATTGTCGACGGCACAACGCCTGACCGACGGACGGTCGAGCGGCTACGGATGTGGAGAGAGCGTGAACGATCGGGGGCAGGCCGTGGTGCTGTCGCATGGCGGCGCGGTGAGTGGATTCGTGGCGCAGAACACGGTGATTCCGGCGACGCGATCAGCCGTGGTGCTGTTGTCGAACACGGATTTTTCGCCGATTGGCGCTCTGAATCAGGAGCTCGTGTCGAAGGTGATGCCGCGCGGCGTCGATGTGCCGATCATTGCCGGCCTTTCTGCGCTCGACGCGGCCAAGAAGTTCTTGTCCGAGCTGGAGAAGGGTCGCGTGGACCGCTCGACACTCGGCGAAGATTTCAATCTGTATTTGACGCCGGCCAAGGTCGCCGCGGGTCAGCGCGCGCTCAACGCGCTCGGTCCGATCTCGAAGATCCGAATTGCGACGACGGTCGAACGCGGAGGAATGGAGGTCGCGGTCGTGCAGTTCGACGTGGGCGGCACGACGTCGCAGGGGCTGATGTATCGCACGCCCGACGGGAAGGTGCAGGAGTTCCTGTTCTCTCGGACCTAATGCCTGCGTCAAAATCCCAGAGTCAACAGCCTGATCGCAAGTTCAACGGCGCGAAACAGGTCCAAGCTTATACGTTTGTTGTCCGTTCGCTCCGTTCCATTCGTTCAGAAAACGTTTTGGGCTGCCCGAGCGGCGGTTGGCGAGGGATTCGCGCGGCGCTCGACTCTGTCGCGCCCACGCGAGCCATAAATGAGATACGGACACAAACGGAGCGAACGGACGACAACGGATGACTGCAAAGCTTCCTGGTGAAGCAGCTCGCTAGCGCGCTCGGCTCAAGGCGTTGGCGACGCGCGCACGTCGGTGATGAAATACTCCGTATCGCCGAAGCACGAGCTGGGGATGCCCTTGTGTTGCTCGTACGTGAGCACGACGTGCTGCCCACTGAGCCGGCTGAGCTCCGCGGCGATGGAATCCGAGCGCGCGCTGAAGACGAATTTCTCGGGCGTGGCGCCCGGAAGCGCCGTCAACTGCAGTTCGCCTTCCCACGTCTTACACAGCCAGCCGCGCTGCGAGAACTTCTGGAGAATCCCCGCACGCGTGCCCTTCGAGTAGCTGTAGTGCAGCGCGATCGTCGTCCATAGCGTGAAGATGATGATCGGCGTGAGGATCACGACCGCGAGGACGGTTGCGATCCAGTGGCGACGAACGTAAGCACGCACAGGCATGGCGATAAGTTAGCTGGAAGGTGGGCTCGTTGGGGCGAGTCGCCACGTCACCGTGGCTCGCGCGACCGGGTCGCCCGATGCGTCGCGCACGTCGGCGTGCACGTCGAACGACGTCTCGCCACGAATCTCGGGAAGATCACAGCGGCATTCGGCGGTCAGGGTACCGCGTGCTTTCTTGAGATACGTGATTGACAGCGCGGTCACGATGCCACGCACTCCCGCCGGCAACGCCATCAACATCGCCGTGCCGCTTGTCACCTCGGCCAGATTCACCAAGGCGACGGCGTGGATCGAGCGCAGATGATTCCGCACGCGACGGCGATCGCGCAACGTCCAGCGCGCGTAGCCAGGGCTAAGCTCCTCGACGCGCGCGCCCATGGTGCCGGTGTACGGAGCAATGCGTCCGATAAGCAGGCTGAACGCGGTGCGCCCGAACGGGACGCCCGACAGGCGACGCCACCACCGCGCGATCGCTGCGCCTGGTGCTTCGAGCGAGCTCACGGCGACGTTACGTCCATCCGGCTACCGTCCGCCGGCGAGAAACTTGGCGATCGTCTCGTTGAGGAAGGCGCGATCCTCCGGACTTGCGCCCGCACCGGCAGGATGTCCCCACAGCGAAGGTATGGGGACGAGCGAGACTGTGGACATGAACTGGGCCTCGTAGCGTGCGTCGCCGACCGGAAAGTAGAGGTCCGTTTCCGACGGCATGTACAAGAACGGAACCTTGATCGATCGCAACGCACGCGCGACGTCGCCGTTGAAGCCGGGCGTCTGCCCCACGTCGTGGCGTTCCCAAGTCCGGACCTGGAGGATCAAGTCGTTGGCGTCGGCGCCGGGAATGAAGTTCGTGCGAAAATTCTGCATGTACTGCTCGAGCGTCGTGCCTGGCGGCGCGTTGGCCTTCCACAGCTCGCGCCGCCACCATTCCTGAGAATACAACCAGCCTGCCCACACCATGCCGAACGCCTCGAGGCCTTTTTTCGGAGGCGACGTGTAATCACCGCCGTTGAACGTCGCGTCGGCGGTGAGCGCGGCGATCTGCCCCTCCAGGCGGACGATGCCGTGGCCGTAGGTCTTGGCCGTGCCCGACGTCGCGACGATCCGATCGGCGAAATCGGGATAGCTCACCGCCCACTGAAAGGCCTGCTGCGCGCCCATCGAGAATCCGATGACGGCTCGCAGGTGGTTGATCTTGAGGCTGTCACGCAACAATCGATGCACGATCTCGACGTTGTCGCGAATGGTCGTCACCGGAAACCGCGGGCCGTGATACGGCTCCGGCGTGTTGCTCGGTGACGACGAATGCCCGTTGCCGAACAGTTCCGTCGCGACGAGAAAGAGTTTCGTCGTATCGAGGGCGAGGCCCGGTCCGATCAGCCATTCATACCCATGATGGGTGGCCATGTAGTGCGATGGCAGCAAAACGGCGTTGTCGTGCGCCGCGTCGAGGTGGCCGTAGGTGCCGTAAACGATGATGGCCTTGGGAAGTACGACGCCGCTTTCCGTGCGGAAGTTGTCCGTGACGTATTCGTGATGCTCGGCGCGATCGACACGTTGCGCGCCCGCGCCACTTGCGGTGATCGCGCAGAATGCGGCGGCCACGGCAAACGACGTATACCGCTTCATTCCCAGGAGCTGTTCCATTGAGGTCACGAGAATTCGGCCGTTATGAAGGTGACAGTGTCCGTGCGATAATAGAGCCGTCAGCGGTCTCGCGCGAGCCTGGCGGCTGTCGATAGAATTCTCCTCATTCTTACCGAGCGACAAATGCGAATGGTTCGGGGTGTGTTGCCTCATCGAGTGCTGATGGTCTCGCTCATTACCGCACTCGCGGATTGCGGCGGCTCGAGCGAGACGCCGACTGGTCAACCGCCGGCCGCCGCCGTCGCCTCGGTGACGATCGACACGCCGGCGGCGAGCGTGAATGTCGGCGAGACGTCGCAGCTGGTCGCCACGGTTCGAGATCAAGCCGGCACGTCGCTCAGCGGGCGCGCGATCACGTGGATCAGCTCCGACATCGGCGTCGCATCGGTGAGCGCGACCGGTCTCGTCACCGGCGTCGCTGTCGGCTCGGCGACGATCACCGCGACCAGCGAAGGGAAATCGGGGAGCGCGGTGATCACGGTGACACCGCGTCCACCGCGCGACTTCGCGATCGTCGGCGCGCAATTCACTCAGGGCGTGCAGGACGCGACAGGCTCCATTCCGATGGTGCTGTCGGGTAACGCGGCCGCGGTCAATGTGCTCATCCGAGCTACCCCGGCCAGTACGACGCCGATGCAGCTCGTGCTGCGTCTCTTCAACGCATCGGGTGCGCTCGTTCGCGCCGACACGGCGGTCGCGAGCACCACGCTGGGTACCTCGCCGAGCTACGCTGCGCCGAGCGCACAATTCCTCGTACCAGCGGCTGCGCTGGCGGCGGGCCTGCGCTGGCAGATCGTACGCGATCCACGAGGCCTCGTGCGAGACGACACCACCGCCAACGACGTGTATCCGCCTACGGGAACGCAGCCCTTGGCCACGGTCGACGTTCCGACGCTGAACGTTCGGTTCGTGCCGATCGTGCTCGCCGCGCACAACAACGCCACCGGACTCGTTACGGACGCTCTGATTCCCGAGTATCTGAGAACGCTCGAGAGCATCTACCCGATCGGGCGCATCAACGCGCACGTCGGCAGCTCGTTCACAACCGCCGCGAGCTTCGGCACGCCGCCCTCCGGAGGCGACGCGAGCTTCTGGACGCAAGTGTTGGCCGAGCTCGATCTGGCGCGCACGGTCGATCCGAATGAGCCGACCTCCAACTGGTACGGCGTGATCGTGCCGCCCGCGGGCTTCACCTTCACCGCGTACGGAGGCTTCTCGTACATTCCGTCCTCCGGCACGGCGACGGGCCCGCACACGCGAACGTCTACTGGCGTGCAACTCAATTGGTTCAACCGCCCGACTCAAGCGCGCGACTTGGTGGCGCACGAGATCGGGCATACGCTCGGACGCGCGCACGCGCCGTGCGGCGCCGCCGGCCCTCCGCTCGATGCGAATTTTCCAGTTCCAGGCGGAACGCTCGACCAGCCGGGACACGACGTCTTCTCGTGGGCCACAGGTCGGGCGTCGTCGGCGACCACGGTGTCGACCGCGACGGGCGACGTCATGGGCTACTGCTTTCCGGTGTGGGCAAGCACGTACACCTACAAAGCGATTCTCAACTTTCGCCAACCGCCGGTCATCGCGGCGCTGGCCGACCAGACGCCCGCACCGATCACCCGCGTCCTGATCGTGCGCGGGAGTGTCGAGGTCGGCCGCTCGATGAAGCTCGAACCCACGTTCGCATTGAATGCGCGGCCGGCGCTGCCCGACCGGCCGGGTCCGTACCGTGTAGACGGTCTTTCCGGCGACGGCCGCGTTCTGTTCTCGTACGCGTTCGAGCCGGCCGTGCTCGATCACGCGCCCGACACTCGCCACTTTACGCTCGCGATCCCGATCGCCTCCGACGTCGAGGAGTCGCTCGACGTCCTCCGGCTGGTCGGACCGCCGGGAGAGGTGCGAATGACACGAGCCGTGTCCGCACCGCGAGCGCTCTCGACCGGGCGCGCGACCGCGACCCGCGCGCGCGACGGCACATTGGACGTGGCCTGCAACGATGCGAGCGCTCGCGGTGTACTCGTGCTCGACGGACAAACCGGGAGCGCGGTCGGCTCCGCGGATGCCGCATCGCTTCGCGCGGCGGTCGGCTCGGCGCGACCGTTGACGGTGCTGTGCAGTGACGGCGTACGTACGACCCGTTCCGCCATTGTGACGCCGAACTAGCCGGTCATGGAAATTGATCCCCTCGAATCAGCTGACAGCTCCGCGAGCTCCAATCCGTCGCACGCGCGTCTCAACACGTGGGTGGCGCTCACGGTCGCGTTGCTTGCCACATTCATGGGCATCTGCAAGGTGAAGGACGACAACATCGTCCAGGCCATGCAGCAAGCGCAGGCCGACAAGATCGACCACTGGAGCTTCTATCAGGCCCGCAACATTCGAGAGGAGATCGCCCAGTCGACGGTCACACAGCTGACTCTCCAGCGGAGTGCCGCGGCGACGCCCGCGGTGCAACGCCCGCAGATCGACTCGGCGATCGCGAAATACAAGGCGCTCGTCACCGATCAGGCGACCAAGAAAGATTCGCTCCGCGTGCAAGCCGAGAACGATCAGAAGAACTACGACGCACTGAACTATCGCGACGATCAATTCGATTTGTCCGACACGTTGATCGCCTTGGCGATCTCGATGCTCGCGCTCACCTCGCTCACGCACAAACGCTGGCTGTTCTGGATCGCCATGGTGCCGACGGCGCTGGGCGTCCTCATGGGACTTGCCGGACTTCTCGGTTGGCACATCCATCCCGACTCGATCTCACAGCTTCTCTCGTAGCCCGAGCCGGTATATTCTCGCGTATGCGACTGACATTCGTGCACCCGCTCGTCGGCGTGGTCGCGACCGCGCTGGCCATCGTCGTCCCCGCCGCTCGCGTGACCGGCGCCCAGACGATCGACGACTCGATCGCGCCGGGAAACAACTACGACAAGGCCCAGTTTCGTCTCTGGGTCCCGCGCGACGCTGGACCGCTGCGCGCCGTGCTCGTCCTCGTGCCGGGCTCGAACGGCGACGGACGTTCGATGGCCGAAGATACGACGTGGCAGCGCTTCGCGACGCGCAACAAGCTGGCGATCGTCGCCTGCCGGTTCACGGACAAGCCGCACGACCAAAGCTTCATCGAGGACTACGTGAATGTCTCGCAGGGAAGTGGTCAGGCGTTGCTCGACGGCCTTACGCATCTCGCCGAACGTGCACACCATCCGGAGATCGCGTCGGCCCCCCTGTTGTTCTGGGGCATGTCCGCCGGTGGGGAATTCAACTACGAGTTCGCGGCGTGGAAGCCGGAGCGTGTCGTTGCCTTCGTGGTGAACAAGGGCGGCATCTACTATTCGGCGCTGACCCCGCGCGCGACGCGGGAGGTTCCGGCCATGCTGTTCATTGGCGGAAAAGATCTCGAGTCGCGCGTCAACACGATCACCGGATTGTTCGCGGTGAATCGCCGCGGCGGCGCGCTGTGGGCGCTCGCCGAGGAGCCGGGTGCGGCACACGTGGTTGGCCGTTCGCGCGACATGTCGATCATCTTCTTCGACGACGTGCTGCCGCTGCGGCTCGGCGAGTCCTCTGCCGCGCTCAAGCCGCTCGCTGAATCGTCGGGATTCCTCGGCGATTTCAAGACCAAGGCCGCGCGTGCCGTTGCCGACGGTGCGACGCCCGTCTATCTCACGGCGTGGCTGCCAACGGCGCGCGTCGCCCGGGCGTGGCAAGCGCTCGTCACCGACAAGCCGTTCGAATAATGGACCCTCGCGGCCGGTGACCGGAGGGCGCAGTATTGTGCCCCATGACAAATCCCGCTGTCGTGAGCAGGCACGCCTCCGAGGCCGAAAAGAAGATCTGGAGCGTCATCGCCGCATCGTCCGTCGGTACGGTCATCGAGTGGTACGACTTCTACATTTTCGGCAGCCTCGCGGCAACGCTCTCGGGAATCTTCTACCCGAGCAGCAATGCGACGATCTCGCTCCTCAAGTGGCTCGCCACGTTCGCGGCGGGATTCGCGGTGCGACCATTCGGCGCACTGTTCTTCGGACGCATCGGCGATCTGGTCGGTCGAAAGTACGCCTTCATGATCACGCTGCTGATCATGGGCGGGTCGACGGCGGCGATCGGCCTGCTGCCAGGCTACGGCACGCTCGGCGTCTTCGCGCCGATCCTGCTCGTCTCGCTGCGACTGCTCCAAGGTCTCGCGCTGGGCGGTGAGTACGGCGGCGCCGCGGTGTATGTCGCCGAGCACGCACCTGACCACAAGCGCGGCTACTACACGTCGTTCATCCAGACGACAGCGACACTCGGCCTCTTTCTCTCGCTGCTCGTCATTCTCGCCACGAAGCACGCGATGACCGATGCGGAATTCAAGGCGTGGGGCTGGCGCATTCCATTCCTGCTTTCGACCGTTCTCGTGGTGGTGTCGTACTACATCCGCGCAAAGATGGCGGAGTCGCCGTTGTTCGCCCGGCTTCAGGCGGAAGGAAAGACGTCGACCGCGCCGCTCACCGACAGCTACGGCACGGCGGAACGATGGAAGGTGTTCTTCATCGTGCTCCTCGGCGCCACCGCGGGTCAAGCCGTTGTCTGGTACACCGGGCAGTTCTACGCGCTGTTCTTCCTGCAGACGGTGCTCAAGGTCCCCGTGGACACGGCGTACATCATCGTCGCGATCTCGCTCGTGCTGGGCACACCGTTCTTCGTGGTGTTCGGCTCGTTGTCGGATCGCATCGGCCGCAAGGGAATCATCATGTCGGGATGTCTGCTCGCGGCCCTGACGTACATCCCCATCTATCACGGCATGTCCGCGGCGTCGCAGCCGGTCAACTTCTGGATGCTGGTGCTGTTGATGTTCATCCAAGTGTTGTACGTGACGATGGTGTACGGCCCGATCGCGGCGTTCCTCGTCGAGAGCTTCCCGGCGCGCATTCGCTACACGTCGCTCTCGCTGCCATATCATTTCGGCAACGGCTGGTTCGGGGGATTCACGCCGGTGATCGCGACGTCAATCGTCGCCGCGACGGGCAATCGCTACGCCGGGCTGTGGTTTCCGATCAGCGTGGCGGCGATGACGTTTGTCGTGGGCGGACTGCTGCTACACGAAACCAAGGATCAGGGGATCTGGCACGAGATCGGACATGAATGACGAACGGAGACGACCATCATGCAAAAACTCATCGCTTTGGTTTCGATCGGGATGGTCGCGGCATCATCCGCGTTCGCCCAGCGTCCGCTCAAGGTGTACATCTCGGCCGACATGGAAGGCATCACCGGTGTCGCGTCCGTCGACCAGTTGGTGCCCACGAGCTTCGAGTACAATCAGGCGCGCCAGTGGATGACCGCCGAGGTGCTCGCGGCGATTCAAGGCGCGCGCGAGGCGGGAGCGACGGAGTTCGTCGTCAGCGACTCGCATGGCAACGGCGAATCGCTGTTGATCGACAAGTTTCCGGCTGATGTCCCGATCACGATCGTCCGCTCGTTTCCGCGACCGCTCGGGATGATGGAAGGCATCGATTCAACCTTTGGCGCCGTGATCTTCATCGGCTATCACGCGGCGACCACCAGTATGACGGGCGTCCGCGCACACACGATGTCGAGCGCGCTGCTCACCCGGATCGCTCTGAACGGCGTCTCGCAATCGGAGGCCGGCATCAACGCCGCGATCGCGGCACAGTTCGGCGTGCCCGTCGTCATGATCACCGGCGACGACGCCATCGTCGGTGAGACGAAACAGCGGCTCGGTAATCTCGAAGGTGTGGTCGTCAAGCGAGCGATCGGCTTTCACTCTACGGCAACGCTCACTCCAGAAGTCGCACAAGCGCGCATCCGACAGCAGGCCAAGACGGCGGTGACGCGCCGCGCCGAGATGAAGCCATACACGATGACCAAGCCGCTCACCATCGAGGTCTCGTTCAAGAACTATCGGCCGGTCGAATTGCTCGGCTACTTGCCCAACATTCAGCGCGTCGACGCCCACACGGTGCGGTTCGTCGGGCGCGACATGGTCGAGGTCTCGAAATTTCTCGAGTTCGTGACTAGCTACGACGCGACGCTGACGCCTTAATCCGTCGGAGGAGTCTCGCGGTCGAACACGATGTCTTGTGCGCCTTCCCACAAGACGCGCCGGCCCATTTCGGGGAGCTGTTCGGCGCCCCTGACGATCGTGAGAAAGTGATTAGCCGCGAGCTGCCCGACTTTGCTCGAGAACATCGTGCTGCCGTACGGGAAGAGAATCTCCGTCTCGCTGATGCCGCCGGGATACAACAAGATCTGGCCCGGCGACGGATGGCTGGTGTGATTCTCGAACGGCACGCCGAAATCGAGTGAGCCGAGTGGGATCCACGCGGCCTCGCCGCTCCAGCGAGTCTGAATGATCTTGCTGCGGAAGGGGAGTGAGTCGACGAACGCGGCGCACGTTTGCGGCGCGCGCTGCCGCTCCAGTCGAGCAATGAATTCGAGCTGGCCGCTCACGGTGATGCGCAGATTCATGTCGTTTTTCCGCTGAGTGGTGCGATGCCGAGTCGCGGTGCGTGAAATTGACGGGCGACCGCTGCGCCGCGCCAGTGAGAGACCTCGCGCCGGTCTAGCGTGGCGCGTTCCCTCCGACGATTTTCGCCTGATGCGACTTCATTCCTTGCTCGCGCTGATTGCCGCGAGCCCCGTTGTCCAAGGTATATCGGCTCAGGCGCCGTCGCCCTTGTCGGCCTCCGTTCTCGCCAAACAGGTCGAGGTGCGACGCACGACGCACGGCGTGCCGCACATCAAGGCGGACAATCTCATGGCTGCCGGCTATGCCGAGGCGTACGTCCAATCCGAAGACTACGGTCCGCGCGTGGCGCTCAGCCTGCTCCGTGCGCGCGGTGAGATGGCGCGCTGGTTCGGACGCGACAGCATCAATGAGGATTTCATCAACCATGCGGCGTACGCGCACGCGGTCCAAGCGTACCCGCTGATCGACCAACCGACCCGCGACATTTATGACGGCTTCGCCGTCGGGGTGAATCGCTACATCGAGCTGCATCCCGACGAATTCCCCCCCGGGTTCGCGCCGCACTTCACCGGCTACGACGTGCTGGCCAAGGACGTGGACCTCCCGTCGCTCAACCAGGCGAACAAGTTCCTTGCCCGCAGCGACTCGGCGACGCATACCGTGGGTGGGCCGCAGCCAAACCCCGACGATGGCTCGAACGCGTGGGCGTTCGCCCCGAGTCGAACGAAATCGAAGCATGCGATCCTGTTGCGAAATCCTCATCTCGCGTGGAACGCCGGCTACTACGAGGCGCATGTCGTCGTTCCCGGCGTGCTCGATTTCTACGGGGATCTCCGGATCGGCGGTCCATTCGGGGTCATCGGCGGGTTCAACAAGGATCTCGGTTGGGCCACGACCAATAACGATCCGCTGCTCTGGCAGATCTACGAGCTCGACGCGGACCCCGCCGCACCCGACCACTATTTGCTGGACGGCGCATCGCTGCCACTCGAACGACAGATGGTCACGGTGACGTACAAGGACGGCGTCGCGCTGTCGACCGAAACGCGCGCGACCTGGCGGACGTCGCTCGGACCGGTGATCGAGCGGGCGAATGGGAAGATCTACGTCTTCCGCGCAGCCGACGACTTGGAATTTCGCGCCGGGGAGCAGTTTCTCCGCATGATGCGCGCGCATTCGCTGTCCGAATGGAAGGACGCGATGCGCATGCGCGCGCGGATCAACTCGAGCTTCACGTACGCGGACAGAGCGGGAAACGTGTTCTACCTCTGGAACGCCGCGATTCCCGCGTTGCCGCACGCAAGCGGCGGCGACACGGTCGCCATTCCCGCGCGTCGCACGTCGGATGTGTGGACGACGTATGTGCCGCTCGACTCGCTGCCGCAGGTGCTCAACCCCAAGGGCGGGTACATCCACAACGAGAACGATGCGCCGTATTACACGAACATGCGCCAACCGCTCGACCCGGCGAAGTATCCGCCGTACTTCCCGGCGCCTCGACTGGGACTGCGCAGCCAGCTCGCCATCGATTTGATCGACAACGATCGCAGGTTGAGCATCGAGGATGTGATTGCGCTCAAGCATTCCTACCGCATGCTGTTGGCCGACCGCGTACGTGACGATCTGGTATCCGCGGTCCGCGCCGCGAATCCCACGGGCGACGTTGCTGCGGCGATCGACGTCATCGCCAAGTGGGATAAGACGGTGGCGCCGGACAGCCGCGGCGGTACGCTGTTCGAGGTCTGGTGGCGACGCTATCTGGGGCGCCCCGGCCCGACCGCTGCCGACTCAGCGTACGCCCAGCCATGGACTCCGACCGCGCCGACATCGACGCCGCGGGGACTCCGGTCGCCCGCTCGGGCTGTCGAGGCCTTCACCTGGGCGGTCGACGAGACCAAACGTCGCTATGGCGCGTTCGATGTCCCGTGGGGCGACGTGCATCGCGTACGACGCGGCGCGGTTGACGTACCCGTGGGGGGATGCTCGAGCGACCTCGGCTGCTTTCGCGTTCTTACCTACCGCGACGATCCCGACGGCAAGCGCGAGGCGACCGGCTCGGACGGATGGGTTCTGGCCGTAGAGTTCGGCGACGAGCCGCGGGCCTTCTCTGTGCTCGCGTACGGTGAGAGCCCCAAGCCCGATTCACCGTATTTCAGCGATCAGGCGGCCATGTTCGCGCGCGGCGAGCTCAAGCCCGTCGCGTGGAACGACCACGATATCGACGCGCAGACCATCCGTCGGTATCGACCGGGCGAGGCGCCGTAGAGCATGCTCGCAGAGGGGTCGGGTCAGTAGGATCGCTGACTCGTTGTAGGGGCCTGGGCGACACAAAACGGCGGGGACGCCGTTGCATCTTGCCGTCGTTCGTCCTGGTGCCATGTTATTCCACAACCGAGAGCCCTGGAGGCTGCATGTCGACGAGCGTTCCACCACGCGACGGCGCAACTGTTCCCGGATCGGCCGCGCCTGGTGCTGCGTCACCAGTGCTCGCGGACGAGCAAGCGCTCAAGCGAGCGTTTGACGCCAACTTCGACGCTTGCCTGGCGAGCGCAAAGAGTCAGCTGGGCGACGCACCGTCGCTCGCGCCGCGGGTCGTCGAAGTCGCGTTCCTGAATGCTTGGAATCAACGCGCGGTATTCGCGACCGCCGATCAACTCAACACGTTCCTCACGGACGAAATTCGTCACGGTGCCGCGAGGGCGTTGAGCCGTCGGTTCTCGGGCCATCGCATGGGCGCCATGGGCGGCGGAGCCCAGGCAGAAGCGCGCGCCTCAGCGGAGGCCGATGCGGCCAAGGTCTGGTCGCAAATCGAGCGCAACATTCACGGCGAAGGACACAGCGCCGAGGCGCATGCCGCCGCGGCGACCGCCGGCCGTCACGACGCGGCGTCGCACATGAAATCCGTCGCGAAGAGTCGTTCGTGGGGGCCGGCGATTGCGATTGGCGTTGTAGCGCTCGGAATCGCGCTCGCCGGCGCGGTCTACATGAACCGCCTCGGTGAGGACGACGCCGTTCTTTCCGCGGTGAACGCGCAGGGCATTCAACCGATCGCCTCGAGCCCCGGACAGATCGGTAGCCTCGTTCTCGGCGACGGAACCAAGATGCGTATCGGCCCGGAGACCAAGGTCATGATTCCCGACGGCTTTCCGACGAAGATCCGCGCGGTCAAGGTCGACGGGACCGCATCGTTCGACGTTGCGACCGGCCAGGAGTTGCCGTTCAGGGTCGTCGCCAAGCGGATGCATTTCATCGCGACCGGGACCAAGTTCGTCGTCTCGGCGTACCCGAACGACAGCGGTGCGAGCGTCCACGTGCTTGAGGGAACCGTGAGCGTGAAGGCGGGCAAAAAGGTGAGCGCAGTCACCGCCGGACAGTCGCTGGTCGTGACACGCGACAGTATGCGCCAGCCGACGGACGCCGAGCGTGCCGAAGCATTCGGTTGGGTCGACGGACAGATCAGCGTGCAGCACAAACAGCTGCGGACAGTTGTCGAAGCGCTGACACGGTGGTTCAATTACGATGTGAAGGTCCCCGACCTTCCGTTGCTCGACCGTGATGCGTCGTTCGATGTTCCGCTCGACTCGAGTCGTCTGGCGATCAGCCAGGTGGAGAAGAGCGCCAACGTCAAGTTCGCGTATGAAGGCGAGACGAAGGTGTTTCGCGACGCGACGGGCAAGGTCGAGACTCCGAAGAAGAAAAAGAAGTAGCTCACCAACTCGACTGGAGACCTGATGCGCCGTTTTGTACCGATTGTGCTCGCATTCGCCACGCTGGCCGCGCCCGTTGCGGCGCAGGGAGCGCCAGCCGCTCATCCCGACCTCGTCGGCACGTGGAAGTTCGATCCGAAAAAGAGCGAGGGGGTCGGTCTCCCGACGTCGATGACGTTGACTGCGGCGAAGGATGCCAAGGTGATGACGATCAGGCGCACGGGAGTGACCGAACAAGGCGAGCAGGCGAGCCTGGTGATCGTGAATCTCGACGGTTCGCCGACCAAGAACACCATCACGACGCAGGGCGCGTCGGTCGATCTGTTTCTGACGGGCTCGTGGGACGGGCCGGTGTTCGTCGTGAAGACGAAGGCGAACATCGGCGGACAGACGCTCGATCAGACGGACCGCTGGACGGTCGGCGCTAACGGGAAGACGCTGCGCATCGCGACGACGTTGATCGGCGGCGGTCAGACCAAGACGCAGACGTTGGCGTTCGACAAACAATAAGAGTCGTTTGCGATCAACTTCGGCGAGACATTTGCCCCGGGCGACACTTTCACTGACGCCCGGGGCGTTGCTTTTCGTGTTGGTGGGTTCTGCGCCGCTGGCCGCGCAGAGCGCGCTGCCGCGTCCGCCCGGGGCTCGCGTCGTCACCGTCTCGACGCCCGAGGTGCGCGGCAATGAGCCGGGCATCGCGGTCAATCCAAACAACCCGGCGCAGATCGTCGGTGTGTATCAGGGGCCGGCGCGCGCCGTGTATTCGACCGATTCGGGTCGCACCTTCACGACCGCGGAGGGCACGATTCCACGCGATTGGCGCTCCGCCGGCGACGTGAGCGTGACGTTCGACGACAAGGGCGCCGCGTATCTATCGTACCTCGTGTTCGACAAGCTTGGTAGCACGTCGTATTGGCGACACGGCGCGGGACGCAACGGCATTTACGTGCGCCGATCGCCGGATGGCGGAAAGACCTGGGAGCCGGAGCCATCACCGGTCCGCGTCTGGTACACGGGCACCGAGCCCGGCATGGAGTACGAGGACATGCCGAGGATCTTCGCCGACAATTCGGCGAGAAGCCCGCATGTCGGGAGCCTGTATGTCGGCTGGATCGAGTGGCAGCTCGACAAGTCGATCATGCTGTTCGCGCGCTCGACCGACCATGGCAAGACGTGGTCGGCGCCGATCCGCGTCAGCACGCAGTCCGGTTTTCCGCGCGACGATAACGGCGACGTCGTCGGCTTTCACGGTGTCGTGGCGGCAGACGGAACGATCTACGCCGTGTGGAACTGGGGACTGACGATCGTTATGGCGAGCTCGCGCGACGGCGGCAAAACCTTCACGCCGTCTGGAGTCGTGCAGAACGTTGGGCCGCCCTACTTCGGCGGCACGGGAGCGGTGCCCGGGCTCGGGCGTGTGTTCGGGTTTCCGCAGGTGGGGGTGTATGGGAACAACGTTTACGTCGCCTGGACGGATTTTCGGAATGGCGACATAGATGCGTTTCTCGCGAGCTCGCGTGACAAGGGACGCACGTGGTCCGTGCCGGTGCGCGTGACGACCGACTCGCTACACAGCGGCCGCGACCAGTTCTTTCAGTTCCTGGCGGTCGATCCGTTGAACGGCGACGTGTACGTGCAGTTCTACGATCGTCGCGCCGACCCGAACAACCGGCTCACCGGCTTCACGCTCGCGCGCTCGACGGACGCAGGTCGTTCGTTCACGAACTACGCCTGGTCCGATTCCACATTCGAGGGACGCAACGCATTCCTCGGCGACTACACATGGCTCACGTCGTATGACGGTCGCGTGTACGGAATCTGGGCGGAGCCGGCAACGGTCGAGATGTCGTCGGCCGGGGCGCCGTCACCGGCGGCCACGCGCGTCGGGACGGTGGTGCGAATCGGAACCGCAGATTTTCGACGGAAATAGTCCTAAGCCGAGTCGCTCTGGGCCGCCGCGTGGAGTCGAATGGCCTCTTTCACGGCGCTGTACAGTGATTCGGCGTGGAATGGCTTTTTGATGAACGGCACGTCGAATCGTCCGATGATACTTCGTTCCAGCTCGCTCACGTCGCCCGACACGATGGCCACGGGCATTGTCGGATAGCGTTCGCGAATGTGGTAGGACAAGTCGATTCCGTTCATGCCGGGCATGGTCACGTCGGAGAGCACGATGTCGATCTCATCGCTCTCTTTCGCCAATCGATCGAGTGCTTCGACCCCGTTCGTCGCTGTGCGCACGGTGAACCCGCCCGCTTCGAGCATGCGGGAAATGGTCTGCCGTGTGGAATCGTGGTCGTCGACCACCAATATCGTCTTGCCAGCGCCAACCTTCGTCGCTTCAGGCATGGTTACTCCGCGGTGATAGTGCTCGTAGTAGAATGGTACACGAATCGACAAACGCAAGGACCCCATGCTCGCACGCGTCGGCGCCGCCGTCGGCCTCATCGTTCTCTGTGCTTTCTCCATTTTCCGTGTTGCGCATCCGCCCGCGCCCGTGCCGGCAACGGCGCCGGACACGGTCTTTTCGGCCGAGCGTGCGTTGCATCACGTCGCGGAGATCGCCCAGCGGCCCCATCCCATGGGCACGGCCGACCACGACCGAGTTCGCGACTACATCGTCGCGCAGCTCAACGCGCTTGGGCTGCGGCCCCAGATTCAAACGACGACTGCGATCGGCACTCGAGATCAGTCGGTGGGGCGTGTGCAGAACATTCTCGCCTGGGTGCCCGGCAGCAACACGAACGGCAAAGCGGTGCTCGTCGCGGTGCACTACGACGGCGTCCCCGCTGGCCCGGCGGCGTCCGACGACGGCGCCGGCTCCGCCGCGCTACTCGAGACGCTGCGCGCGCTCCGCGCGAGAAAGCAGCCGCTCGCCCACGACGTGATCGCGCTTTTCACGGACGGAGAAGAGGCCGGACTGCTCGGCGCCGCGGCCTTCGCGCGCGAGCATCCGTGGGCCAAGGACGTCGCGATCGCGCTGAACTTCGAAGCTCGCGGCACGAGTGGACGGTCGTACATGTTCGAGACGGGGCCCGGGAACCGGGACGCGGTGAGCACGCTCCGCGCGGCCGGCGACGTGACGGCTGGATCGGTCTTTACGACCATCTATCGAACGCTCCCGAACGACACGGACCTGTCCGAGCTCGCGGTGCTTGGCATTCCCGCGTTGAATTTCGCGTTCGCCGATGGCGTGGAGCGCTACCACACGAGTCGTGACGACGTCGCGCATTTGAACCTCGGCAGTTTGCAGCATCACGGTCTCCAGATGCTCGCGCTCACCGAGGCGCTCGCGAACGGCGAGCTGCCGCGACCGAAGACCAGCGATGCGGTCTTCTTCGACCTTCCGCTCATCGGGATGGTGATCTACCCGATCTGGGTCGCCTTGCCGCTGGCGATTGCGGCGCTCGTGTTCACGGTGATCGTCGTCGCGCCCACGCGCCGCGGCATCGTTCCGGGGGTCGTGGCAACGCTGCTCGCCGTAGCGATCGCCGGCGTGCTCGCACGATTCGTAAACCTCGGCGGCGCCGCCAGGTGGAGCGGCGTGTACACGGCGGCTCTCGCGCTCGGGGTGCTCGCCGTAAACGCGGCGATATACTCATCCGCCAAACGGCGTTGGCCCGACCTCTACGCGGGCGTCTTGGTGGTCTGGTTGCTTCTCTCGCTCGTGACGAGCGGGTGGATGCCTGGTGCGAGCTATCTCTTCACCTGGCCGCTGCTGTTCGCGCTCGTGGCCGCGCGATCGCGAAACCCGATCGCCGAGTGGGTAGCGGCGTTGGTGACGATCACGCTGCTGGCGGGATTCATGTTCGCGGTCACGGCGGTCATGCTCGGCGTTGGAGGCGCGGGCGCCATTGCCCTGGCCGTCCTCACGTCGCTCATCGCGTGGCTCCTGTCACCGATTCTGGATGTGGTGATCAACGACGCCAAGTTGAGCGGGGCAGTGTGGCTAGCCGGCGCCGCCATCGTCGTCGCGGTGGTCGGGTTGCTCATCGTCAAACAGAATGCCGACCATCCGACGAGAACCGCGCTCATCTACGCCGAGAATGCCGACGCCCCAAACGCGTGGCTCGGCGCGTATGGTCGTCAGGATTCCTGGACGCGATCCGCCGTCGGCGGCGAGACGCCGGGACCGAGCTGGACGTCGAACCTTGGCGAATCCAACGTGCCGCTCGTGGGACGACAGGCGCCGCGCGTCTCTCTCTCCGCGCCGACGGCGACGTTCATTCGAGACACGATCCTCAACGGAGCGCGACGGGTTGTACTGCGCGTCAACGCACCGCCCGGCACGATCATGCTCACGATGCACGCGTTCGGCGCGCCCGTGTTGACCTCGTCGATCGACGGGCGCGTGGTCGACACGACGCGCTATCGCCGTCATCCACCCGCGTGGATGATGGAATACTGGGCTGTGCCGGACAGCGGGGCGGTTGTCGCGCTGTCGATTCCCCAAGGTCAACATATAGATTTCGATCTCGCGGCGTGGCGGCCCGGCTTGCCGACGCTTCCCGGAATCACGATTCCGCCTCGTCCACCAGCGGTGGTGCCGAGTCAGTCTGGCGACGTGAGCGTGTCATACCGGCGAGCGCGGTTCTAGTCGCGGCAAACGATCGACAACCTCCTTACAAGATTCGGACGCCGAGCATTAGCGCGCCGGCGTCCGTTTTCGCATCTTCAGTGTGATGAACCCGTGTATTGTTGCCTGCCTGGCGGCGCTGATGCACGCGCCGGTTCCCGCGCCGATCACCACCTACGTCGGACGCGACAATCAGCTGCATGTTCGCGTTCCACGTATCGCGACCGAGGCAGCCACCGTGACCATCGACGGCGTCCTCGACGAAGCGGTGTGGTCGCAGGCGGCGTTGCTGACTGGCTTCTCGCAGTTCTCGCCGCAAGATGGAATTCCCGCGTCCGATTCGACGCACGTGCTGCTCTGGTATTCCCCGACGGCGCTGTACGTCGGCATTCGCGCCTTCGAAGCGCACGGCGCGGTGCACGCGACGCTCGCCGACCGCGACAAGATCTCGGCTGACGACAACGTCCAACTGCTCATCGGCACGTTCCACGACCAGCGACAGGCGTACGTTTTTGGCGTCAACCCGTTCGGCGTTCAGATGGACGGCACGATCATCGAGTCCGGGCCGGCGAGCAGTGGTTGGACGCCGACTCTGTCCGGGCGCACCGCGCCCGACCTCACCCAGGACTTCGTCTTCACGTCGAAAGGGCGTCTGACGGACTACGGCTACGAGGTCGAGATTCGCATTCCGTTCAAGAGTCTCAAATATCAATCTGCTGATCAGCAGAGCTGGGACATCAACGTCGTGCGGGAGGTCCAGCACTCCGGGTTCGAGGACTCGTGGGTGCCGGCGCGTCGCTCGAACGCCTCGTTCCTCGCCCAATCGGGAAGCCTCGAGGGGTTGTCGGGATTCGACCGCGGTCTCGTGCTCGACCTCAATCCGTTCGTGACACAGAAGTCGACCGGCGCGCCCAGCGCCGATGGATGGAAATACAAGAACGCGACGCCGCAGCTGGGTGGCAATGTCCGCTGGGGATTGACGAACAACCTCACGCTGAATGGAACCGTGCGTCCCGACTTCGCCGAAGTCGAATCGGACGCCGGGCAGTTCGTCATCGATCCGCGGCAGGCGCTGTTCTTTCCCGAGAAGCGCCCGTTCTTTCTCGAAGGACTCGAGCAGTTCACCGTTCCGCACAACCTCATTTACACTCGGCGCATCGCGAAGCCGGAGGCCGCGACCAAGCTCACCGGAAAGATTGCCGGCACGAGCATCGGCTTCTTGTCGGCGGACGACGATCCGAGCCTCTCGCCCAACGGGCGATACCAGACCGTCTACAACATTCTTCGCGCACAGCGCGACATCGGCGGGCAATCGCGCATCGGCATGGCCTATACCGATCGCGTCGTCGGCGGTGACTACAACCGCGTCGCCGACGTCGACGGCCGTCTGCTGTTCGGCGACGTGTACAGCGGATCGTTCCAATACGCCGAGAGTTTCGACAAGACGCGCGGCTTGGCGGTGAGCGCTCCGTTGTGGGAAGGCATTCTCGCCCGCAACGGCAAGCGATTTGGATTCCGCTATGTGATGAACGGCATCAGCGACAACTTCCGGGCATCGAGCGGATTCATCTCGCGGGCGGGCATCGCGCACGGGGCGATCGATCATCGCGGCACGTGGTTCAACGAGCGTGGGAGCACGCTCGAGACGCTCACTGGCGACATCTTGTTCGACGACACGTGGCAGTACTCGCATTTCGTTCGTCGTGGCGACGCCCAAGACAAGAAGTTTCATCTCAGCACCAGCGCCGGTCTTCGCGGTGGATGGACGCTCGGCGCCGGCGTGTATTGGGAGACGTTCGGCTACGACACGCAGTTGTACCGCAACTACCAGATCGAGCGGACGGTCGGCGCGAAGGTCGACACGATCCCGTTCGTCGGCGTCGGACGCATTCCGAACCGCGACTACGTCGCCACGATGTCGACGCCACAGTGGTCGTGGTTCAATGCGTCGTTGCTCTACATCGGCGGCCAGGACGAGAACTTCTTCGAGTGGGCGCAGGCAGACATCGACTATCTCTCCTTGGCGCTCACCGCTCGTCCAACCGGTAGGTTGCGCCTGACCGGCAATTTCGATTATCAGGACTATTGGCGACGCACCGACCACAGCCTCGTTGGTCGGAACGTGATTCCGCGACTCAAGGTCGAGTACCAGCTCACGCGCTCCGTCTTCTTCCGCGTCGTCGGCGAGTACGATCTCGCCGAGCACGACGATCTGCGTGACGAGACGCGGACGTTCTTTCCGCTCATCATCAATGGCAAGAAGGCGCTCGCGACCCGTAGCGCGTCGCTCCACGGCGACTATCTCTTCTCGTACCAGCCGAATCCCGGGACGGTGCTCTTCCTCGGCTACGGCGATCGCGGCGATGCGCTGCCGAACCCGGCGGAGCGCTTTACCTATCAGCCCCTCGTCCGGTCGTCGGACTACTTCTTCGTGAAGTACTCGTATCTGTTCCGCATGTAGACGTGACGGTGGAACGGTGGAACGGTGGAACGGTGAACGGCGCTCCTTTGCCTTGATCGGCTAATTGCCGGTCTCTCCGTTCGGGTCCGTGCCATCACCGTTGCGGCGAACGCCACAGCATGACCGCTCGTCATGCCATCGACTCGCACCGACCACGGCTCGGGCGAGCCATAACGATCATTAAAGCGAATCGAACCGACGCAACGGACACAAACGGAGAGAAGTGCTTAGAATGAAGGCGATCGGACTCCTTCATACGCCTTAAGGTTCCTTCGTTCCACCGTTCCACCGTTCCACCGTTCCACCGTTCCACCGTTCCACCGTTCCACCGGGTCTCGAATGGCGGCCACGAAACCACGAGCAAAGAAGAAGCGCGCCATAGCGCCGGCGGCCTCGCGCGGGTTGGACGCCCGACGCTTGGCGTCGGCGGCGCCGCCAACGTCTGTTGCGACGCTCGGTCGTACGATCGAGGATGACGGCGGCTCAGTGCTCGCCACATATCGCGATCCGCTCGGTGGACATTGGCAGATGTTGGCGTCGCTGCCGCTCGACCGCGTCGAGCCGACGCCGTTTCAACGCGATCTGTCGGAGGCGCACGTCGGCCGCGTGGCGAACGCGATCGACAAGCTCGATCGATACCTGGATCCCGTGATCGCCGTACCCGCGGGCGACGGGAAGTACTGGTCGCCCAACGGCTATCACCGACTTGGCGCGATGCGTGAGCTCGGCGCGAAATCGATCGTCGCACTCGTCGTGCCGGAGCCCGAGGTCGCGCATCGCATTCTCTTGTTGAACACCGAGAAAGCGCACAACCTGCGGGAGCGCGCGCTCGAGGTCGCGCGGTTGGCCGAAGCGCTCGCCGCGCTCGACCATCGCCCCGAGCGAGAGTTTGCCATCGATTTCGAGGAGGCGGCGTTGGTGACGCTTGGACTCTGCTATCAGCAGAACGGGCGCTTCTCCGGCGGAGCGTATCATCCGATTCTCAAACGCTGCGACAAGTTCCTCGGCTCCAAATTGCCGACGGCGTTGGATACTCGCCGCTTGCGCGCCGACAAGCTGCTGGAGCTGAACGAGCTGGTGAACGAGGCGGTCAAGGGAATGAAGGCGCGCGGACTCGAGAGCCCGTACCTCAAGGCGTTCGTTGTCGCGCGAATCAACCCGCTCCGCTTTCAACGCAAGCCGACCGCCGACTTCGACGAGACGATCGACAAGATGCTCGGCAGCGCACGGCGGTTCGATGCGGGAAAGGTGCGCGCCGATCAAGTCGCGCGCTCAGGCGGCGCACCGTCGTCGGAGGAGTGATGACGTCGCTGGGTGATGCGCCTCGCGTTTCCCTGCTGGCGGGGCCGACGCCTGTCGAGGAGATGTCGCGATTGCGCGCCGTGCTCGGCGGTCGGGGCGTGCCGCGGCTGTTCGTCAAACGCGACGACGCGATCCCATTCGGCTTCGGCGGCAACAAAGTCCGCAAACTCGAATTCGCGATCGCCCATGCGATGGCCGGCGGCGCCGACACTATCGTTACGCTGGGTGGCCTTCAATCGAATCACGCGCGTGCCACGGCGGCTGCGTCGACCAAGCTCGGGCTCAAATGCGTGTTGATCATCAATGGCTCGGCCCAAGAGAAGCCGACGGCGAACGCGCTGCTCGATCGTCTGCTTGGCGCGGAGATCGAGTACATCCCGTCTCGTAACGAGCGGTCGGAAGCGGCGGATCGAGTCATGGATCGACTCGCGCACAGTGGGCGTACGCCGTTCTTTCTTCCGCTCGGCGCTTCGACGCCGGTGGGCGCGCTCGGCTTCGTCAACGCTATCGGCGAGTTGGTTGGGCAGGGGATGGTTCCGGACGTGATCGTCCATGCCTGCTCGTCGGGCGGCACGCAAGCCGGGCTTGTGGCCGGCGTCGCGCTTCGCGGATTGAAGACGCGGGTCATCGGCGTCAGCGCCGACGATCCGGCCGCGGACATTGAGGCGACCATCCGTCGAATCGTTCGCGGCATCGAAGGCCTCGCGTCGTTCGACGGCGAGCTCGAGGTCGACGATACCTGCGTGGGAGACGGATACGGCATTCCGACCGACGCATCACGCGAAGCCCAGCAGTTGTTCGCCCGCACCGAGGCGTTATTCGTCGATCACTCCTACACGGCCAAGGCGGCGGGGGCCCTGATCAGCTATGTGCGCGAGAAACGTTTCGCGGCCGACCAGACTGTTCTGTTCTGGCATACCGGCGGGCAGGTCGGCCTGTTCGCGTAGTCACGATTGAAGCGGCGGCATTCACCGTGTCGGCGGCTCTCGACCGCCGTAGTCGACCGTTGATGCTGCGCAAAAGCAAGCCTGGGCGCATCGCGATAATTGAAAGTATCTAATGAGCAGCCTTTCTTGACGGCCGAGGCAGCCTCGCGCAGCTTGTGGCGAGTCGAGTGCTCGCACGCGACGCGGCGCGACTGCGACGTCGACGAGATGACACGAGTCTAATGCAGAATTCACGCGAGGCGGTGCGGCGGTCTCATCCGCATCATTGCATGGTGCTACTCATCATCCTGAAACATCGATGGCGGTGGTGCGCGATTCGTTCGACAGCCGTGATGTTGCTTCCGTCATTCACCGCATCGTGCAGATGGACGAAGACGATCCACGGCGGCGTGACCGATTATGACGCTCGTACGCCGCTCGCCGGGGTGGCGGTCTTCGCCAACCAATCGGGCTGGGGCACCTCGCGCGGCACCCTCGTGTGGGACAAGGAGTACCGGTATCGCGCCCAGAGCGGGCCCACGGGTGATTTCGTCCTACAGTATCGCGTGGGCGACGTCGCGAGACTGGCGGTCGATCTCGAGGGTTACAACCACTACGCCGACTACGCAGCACCGGGCGAGCGGGTCGACATTCGGTTGAAGCGACTTCCGCCGCCGCACCCCCGGCTTCCGGGAGGTCAATTGCGATTTGGTCTCAAGAAGGACGGGACCCGCTATGGTTGGGCGTTCGACCGCGGGACCATCGGTTCCTCGTGTGCCGAGGCCGACGTCATCCCGGAGCGCGTCGATGAGGATCCTCGCGGCCAAATCCTGATCAGCGCGTGCGGCCGTGGAGGCCTGCGCTTTATTCCCGCTGAGTCGCTCGGCGTTCAGACCGATTTTCTCGTATACGCCGACACCGCGCCTGAGGACGGCTATGCAGGACGACTGCTTCTGAATTTTTCCGGACGAGGTGGCATCGTCTTCGTGCGGACGCGAGACGGAATGCACTACGCGAAGTTCGCATTTCAACCGCGGGCGTTCGGGAGCTTTCTGGACCCGGATGTGAAACGCGACGCCGCCTTCGGCTACGTGTTCGATCCCGGCGGCAGCCGATACCTTCCGTTCGAGATCGCTCCCCGCATTCCATGACGTGCTAACGCGCGTGGCGCACGCGGAAGCTGCGCCAACCCCTGTCAGCGGTTCTCCCCTTCTGGCTCTCAGAAAAAAAGTCTAGTTTGACGCATCCTCATCCAGGGGAACGGCATGCGTATGGTCAGTCGTTCGTTGTTCGCGTTGATTCTCGTCGCGAACGTCGCCGCGCCGGCGGCATATGCACAGGGACGTGGCGGGCAGAACCCGGCAGAGCTCAGAGCCCGGCGTGATTCGCTCGAGAAAGAGCTCGAGTCGATCGCCGTCATCGATCGCAAGGTCATGGTGCCGATGCGCGACGGCGCGCGCATGGCCACCGACATCTACCGCCCGAAGAACGCGGGCGGCAAGGTGCCGATCGTGTTCGTCCGCACCCCGTACAACTTCAACTTTTGGGACGTCCGCAACGGCGCACCGGCCGACATGACTGCGCAGCTCGACGCCGTGAAGCGCGGCTATGCGTACGTCGGCATGAATGAGCGCGGTCATTTCTTTTCCGAGGGCAACTACGACATCCTGGGCCCGCCGCGCACCGACGGGTACGACGCGATTGCTTGGATGTCGTCGCAGCCGTGGGCGAACGGGAAAGTCGGCTTAATAGGATGCTCATCGACCGCCGAGTGGCAGATGGGCGTAGCGGCGATGTCGCCGCCGGGATTGGGAGCAATAATTCCACAGGGGTTCGGCGCCGGTGTTGGACGCGTGGCGCCGTACTACGAGCAGGGCAACTGGTATCGCGGCGGTGCGGTGCAGATGCTGTTCATCGCCTGGCTGTACGGCGAGCAGAATCAAGTGCGGCCGATGTTCCCGCCCAACACATCGCAGGCGGATCTCATTCGCGCGTCAAAGTCGTTCGACCTGGCGCAGCAGCCTCCGCCCGTCGACTGGTCGCAGGGACTCGCGCATCTGCCGGAGATGGACATCATCAGCGCGGTCGATGGTCCGCACGGCATCTTCGCCGACTCGATGCCCGTCGCGACGGGCGGCGCGATGATCAAGCGCACGCCGAACGATCCGGCATGGTACAAGGGCGGCCTGTTCCACGACGACATGAAGATCAACGTTCCCGGACTCTGGTTCATGTCGTGGTACGATGTATCCATCGGTCCCAACCTCGCCACGTACAACCACGTGCGGAACACTGCGCGTCCGGAGATCGCGAACCAACAGTACGCCGTGATCGCCCCCACGCTCCATTGCTCGTACAAGCGAGCGACGGAGAACACCGTAGTCGGCGAGCGCAGCGTCGGCGACGCGCGGCTCGATTACGACGCGCTCACGTGGGGCTGGTTCGACATGTTCCTCAAGGGCGACAACAATCATCTGCTCGACACGCTGCCCAAGGTCCGCTACTACACCATGGGCCTCAACAAATGGCAGACGTCGGACACCTGGCCGCCCAAGGGCGCCAGCGCGATGACGTTCTTCCTCGGCAGCGACGGCAAGGCGAATACGTTGAACGGCGACGGAAAGTTGAGCATGGCCGCACCGTCGAGCGACAAGCCCGACAGCTTCTCCTACGATCCAATGAACCCCGTGCCGTCGTATGGTGGCAACGTGTGCTGTACGGGCAACGCCGTCACCGGCGGTGCGTTCGATCAACGGAAAATGGAAGCGCGTCCCGACATCCTCGTCTACACGAGCGATGCGCTCAAGGAAGGAACGGAGCTGAGCGGGCCGATCGACGTGAATCTCTACGTCTCATCGGACGCCAAGGACACCGACTTCACCGTCAAGCTGCTCGACGTCTATCCCGACGGGCGCGCCTTCAACCTCGACGAAACGATCCAACGCGCGCGGTATCGCGACGGCTACGACAAGCAAGTCATGATGGAGCCGGGCAAAGTCTACAAGGTCGCGTTGAGCCCGATGACGACGAGCAATTATTTCGAGACGGGCCATCGCATTCGTATCGAAGTCTCGAGCAGCAACTTTCCGCGCTTCGACCGCAACATGAACACGGGCGGAAAGAACTACGACGAGACGAAAGGCGTGGTCGCGCACAACGTCATCCACCACTCGAAGCAGTATCCGTCGTCGGTCAAGATCACCGTGGTCAAACGAACGACCGCGGCCGACAAATAATCTCGATCCGAGCTGAATCCTTCTCGCCGGCGGCGTGGTAGTATTGGGCATGGTTCGCCTACTCACGCTCGCCGGCGCGTTGTTGCTCACCGCCGCCGCGCCGCCCGACGATCGCGGCCGGCCGGTGATTCTGCTCGTGCATGGCCGCGGAATGGTCGACCGCGATACGGCGGCGACACGAAAATTCTGGCTCGACGCGCTGCGTGCAGGCGTCAAGACCGTCGCTCGCGATTCACTCGTTGCCGACCGCGACGTCCGAGTCGTGTGGTACGCCGACGTGCTCGACCCGCGCTCGACCGCGGCCTGCGATTACGACCGCGGCGACCTCCGGGCCAAGCGCGATGCAACGGAAGATCCGGATCTCAAGTCGCTCGTGTCGCTTGCGGGAAATCTGCTCGGCACACTCACCGACCTGGTCGCCGACACCGAGGCGACGTCGGAGCTCCGCGGGCTCGCCGCCGACGCCTCGTTTCTCAGCGACGTCCGCAAACGCTGCGCGTCGGAAAGTCGCCTGGCTGCGGCGATCAGCCGGGCGCGGAGCGAAGGCCGACCCATCATTCTGGTCGCACACAGCCTGGGCGCGCTCGTGTCGTACGACTATTTGTCGACGCGCACCGACAGCGTCCTCGTCAGTCGGTTCGTGACTATCGGGTCGATGCTCGGCTCGCCGCTTCGCCACATGATCATCGGCGGCGATTCGACGGATACACTCTCGAGGCCGGCAAGCGTCAAGGAATGGATCAACGTCCGCAACGAGCAGGATCCGCTTGCCGTCCCACTCTCGATCGGTCGTGATGTCGCGACGAATCCGCCGCCGGACGAGCCCGATGCGCATGAGATGGTGGGCTACCTCCGCGGCGCGGCCACGGCAAAGGAGGTCGCCATCGGCTGGTGCGCGGCGTTTCAGTCGACTCGTCCGCGCGGATGTGAGGCTGTGGTCCCAAAATAGCATTCGAGCGGTGCCATGCACGCTCGATCTCTCTTTGTTTTCGCGGCGAGTCTAGGCCTCGCCCAGGCGGCCCCGGCGCAAAGCCGCGTCGGTGCCGATTCATCTCGTCGCATCGACCGACTCGAACGCAGCCTTGCGTACGGCACCGTCGAAGGATTCGGATACGCCGGCATGGACCAATACCACCTGAGCCCACCTGAATGGGGAACGGGCTGGCATGGATACGAACGCCGTCTGGCATCGGACGTCGGTGAGTTCTGGGTGCAAGAAGTCGCCACGGAGGGACTAGCAGCCGTGATGAACCGCCCGCTCGACTACACGCGATGCAGATGTCGCGACTTCGGCGGGCGTATGGTGCACGCACTGCGCGGTGCGTTGTTCGATCAGATGCCGCGCGGTCGGGAAGCGCTTGCCATCCCGCGCATCGTGGGGGCGTACGGCGGTGCGTATGCGCAAACGACGTGGCGTCCGGGCGGCTCGTCGAGTCGCGCCAACCTCACGCTCGCGAATGGCACCACGTCGCTCGCGATCGGCGCGCTGATCGACATCTACCACGAGTTTCGCCGCTGACCGATCGAGTCAATGCGGGCGGGCGCTCGTTCGGCTGCTGTCGGACGTGGCGCCGCCGAGTGTCTTCGCGTCGGGCATCCATACCTCCAGTCCGAGATCGGGCAGCGTCTTCGAGTGACCGGCGATGAGTTGTCGCTGATAGTGCGCGTTGTCGAAGTCGAACGGATCGCGTTGATCGACTCCCCTGACGAGCATTTCGGCGTTGGTCATGAACAGCTTGCCAAAGTGCAGCGTACCGCCGCGGTACAGCATGTAGTTGGAGACCGTCGGATCGATCGACTGACGCGGCGGCGACGAATCGGCGACGGAGCCGATCGTCTGAACGAGCCGATTGCCTTCCAATCGAACGGCCGCCAGCCGACCGCGAACGCTTGGCGGCGGCAGCAACGCGAGCGCGTCGAGGTAGAGATCGTTTCCCTTGACCGTCACGCCGTGCGCTTTGGAGAGATCCATCATCTTCTCGAGACTGAGGCCGAGTGCTTTCATGAGCGCGAGTCCGTTGACGCCCAGGATGCGCACCCGGGTCGCGTGCAGAACAATGCGACCGTCCGGCGTCATCCCGACGTCGGCCGTCATGTCGAACGGAATGTCGACGCCCTTGTGGAGCGTCCCTGTCTGACGGAGCGCGTTGTTCGCGATCTCGATCCGAAGGTGCGACAGCGGCGACCCGCGATACGCGAAGACGTGATTGTTCATCAGGTTCGTCAGGTCGGCTCCGGTCATCGCGACCTCGGCGCCGCGCACGTCGATGACGTAGCTCGTGATGTCGTCGAAGTCGACGATGCCGTTCTTGAGCGCGCGCATCTCACCGGTCAGTCGACGGATGCGCAACACGACGCCGTCGCCCGTGTGAAAATCGACATTCGAAATTGTGATGGTCGTCGGCTCCGTCGACGTCAAACCCGGAGGCGGACGCAACGAGTCCCGCGAGGGAGCGTCTGCCGCGGCAATCGTCGGCGGACCATGCCGCCACGTCATTGCCGTGATCGCGACGAGCGCGATCGTCGATCCCAGCGCGATCTTCAACGAGCGACGTGTCATGCCGAGTCAACTCGTCAGCTAGCATGCCAGTTCCCCGGCCGAGCTCGGTGTTTGGCGCTTTCGGTTCCTGGCGGCATTCTCGGCGCGATTCCGCGGCTTTGGCGCCGCGCGCTACTGATATTGGATGTAGAGTGGCCGCGGTCGGAGCGCCAAGACCTCGCGAGGAGAGAGCAGGGGATCGCCTTTTCGAGTGTCGTTGTGAAAGAAGAGCTTGAATCCCGTGTACTCGACGGGCTGCGACGCCTCGCACTTGGCGTAAGTATCGAACTTGAGCCACGGCTGCCCCCAGCCATCCATGTTGATCACGACTTGCACGCGCGGATCGAGTTTGATCTGATCGACATGCTGGAGCATGTTCGTCGTGAAACGGTGGACGATGAGCACCTTTGGCGGCAGGTGGTACTTCGTGACCAGCGCCGCCAGCTGATCGATGGCGTAATTGACGTCACTCGCGTCCATTGCGCCGATCTTGGTGCCGGGAACGCGGCCCTCGCGGTTATGGTGCATGTAGAACTCGGGATCCAAACCCAAGTGCACGTCGGGCCGCGACAGAAACGGAATGAGTCGTGGAAGCTCGGAGTCGATGGTGCTCTTGCCGGCCTGAATGTCGAGAATCGTGATCGCTCCTTTCGACCGCGCCCAGCCATACACCTTCTCGATCAACCCGGGATCGGAGCGCTGTCGGTACTGCCCATCTTTGCCCGGCGCTCCCTGAGCGACGGATACGATGAGGTGGAAGGCCGGCTGGACCGGCGTCGTCGGATCCGCCGCTCGCCACTGCGCCAGCACCGAGTCGAACCTGGCGAACATCTGCTCGGGCGGTAGCTCGCCCAGGATGCCCATCTTCTTCGAGAGTGGATTGCCGTAAAAGGCGACGATTCGCTTGGCGGGCAACAAGACTCCACCCAGCGGCGCCGGCGTCTTGACCGGCCAGCCCGGGTTCTTGAGCCCGGTGCGGATCGCGGCGACGAGCGAAATGCTGTCGGCTGTCGTACGGCGCTTCGGCTGCGTTGCGATCTGGATCAGGATCGCCGAATCGGGCGGCGGCTTGACCGGCCGTTTTTTCCCCGAATCAAGCCGGGCGGAATCGGCCCGGGTCCGCGCTTGGGTGGCACCGCTATCCAGGACTACCCGGCGCACCCCGACAGCCGACGAGCCGGGGGCGGCCGGTGCTTGCGCCAAGCCAGGCGGCGGAGCGTCGTTTCTCGCCCCGCAAGCCGCTCCGGCGACCCCAACGATCAGCACAACCGCACCTCGCATCGTCTTCATGGGCCTGGGTGGCCAATGCAATGGGTGCACCGGACGGTTTCTGGTGTAGGTTATCAGGCGACACGAACCCAAACGGCTGGCTTCAATGAAACTGGTCCATCTCCTTGGCGCGACACTGGTCGCGGGCGCACCACTCGTCGTGCGCGCACAGACGCCCGCATCGGGCGAGCGGCCCGCGCTCCTGGTCCTCATCACCGTCGACCAATTCCGCGGAGACTATCTCGATCGCTTCGGCTCGCAACTCACGGGCGGACTGGCGCGATTTCGTACGCAGTCGGCGCTGTTCACGCACGCGTGGCAGGACCATGCGATCCCCGAGACTGCACCAGGACATTCCACGCTGCTATCGGGGCGCGAACCGGTGCACACCGGTATCCTCGACAATAGTCTGGGAGTCTACGATCCCGAAATGACGCTGCTTGGCGGCGTGGCCGGGCCCGGTGCGTCTCCGCGCCGGTTCGCCGGCACGGAGCTCTTCGATTGGATGACGGCCCGCGATTCCAAGGCGCGCGTGCTGTCGGTGTCGCGCAAAGACCGGGGCGCCATTCTCCCCGTGGGCCGGACCAAGGGAAATGTCTATTGGTTTGGCCTCGGAGGGTTCACGACGAGCAAATACTACGCGGACACGTTGCCGTCATGGGTGAACACATTCGACGCGTCCATTCCGTACGATCAGCTCGCCGGAAAGGAGTGGAACCTCCTTCTCCCGGCCGATCAGTATCCGGAGCTCGACTCGGTTCCTGCCGAAGCCGGAGGCGGCAGCGTCGTATTTCCACACATCCTTCCGTCGGCCGACGCCCTCCGCTCGAGCTTGTTGGCTTACCCCTGGATGGATTCCGTCACGCTCGCCTTTGCCCTCGACGGCGTCCACACGCTGGGGATCGGAAAGCGCGCCCTCGAGTCGAGTGATCGCAACACGATGCCTGATCTGCTCTCGATCTCGCTGTCGACGACGGACGCCGTGGGCCATGCCTTCGGCCCCGACTCGCGCGAGATACACGATCAGGTGCTGCGGTTGGATCGTTGGCTCGGCGCTTTTCTCGACTCGCTGCAGCACCAGGTGCCGGCCAACCGCATGCTCCTCGTGCTGACCAGCGATCACGGGATCTCGTCGCTTCCCGAGCTCACCGTCGCGCGGACGGGAACGGGCGGTCGCGTCTGGCTGGGCGACGTCGCGCACAGCGTCGAGCAATCGTTGGAAGAGCGCTATCACACCCAATTCAGTATCGAGTTCGAGAGCGGATTGTTTTACGCCGATGTGAATGCGCTCAAGGCGCACAAGGTGAACATCGACAGCCTCTCCGACGTGATCCTCGCCGAGTCGATGACGGAGCCCGGCGTGCGGATTGGCTTCACACCGCGAACGCTCGCGTTGTCGACCGACAGTGGCGCCGTTCGCTGGCGTCGCACGATTCCCGCCCGGCTCGGATGGCTTGCGGCTCTCGTTGCCAAGGACGGCTTCATCTGGTCAGCGCGAAATGTCGCCGCGGAGCACGGGACGCCGAACGCAGATGACCTCTCGATTCCGATCGCATTCATGGGCCCTGGCATCGCACCGGCGCGATATGATCGGCTCGTGCGCTCGGTCGACATTGCGCCGACGCTCGCCAAGCTGCTCGGCATTTCGCCCAGCGAGATGCTCGACGGCGTGCCGATCGAAGAAGTGTTGAGCCGCAGCCCCAAATGACGACAGCGGAGAACGATTCGTTCTCCGCTGTTCGTTTCCGACCGACGCGCGACGATCAGCGATGCGTGCGCTCGATCCACGCTGCTTTGTCGTCGCGCGCCTGCATGTAGACCACGCCGCCTTTGCCGAATCCGACGATCTGTCGGCCCGCCGGGACCTGCAGCCGGTCGATCACCTCGCCTTTGTGATTGATGACGTCGTAGATCGGGCCGCCGCCGACGGATCCGGCACGGACGGCGCTGGTGCGCACCCAGAGATTGCCGTCCGCGTCACCCTTCGCCGCGCCCTGGCCGAACGCCGGCCGATAGTCCGGCATGTCGTTGATGCTCACGAAAGCAAGCGGGGGGAAGTTGGCCTGGCCGCCAGCGCCGCTGCTCGTCCGGCCTCCGTCGCCGGTCGTGGTGCTGAAGCTCATCACGACCATGCCGTCGCCACCTCTGCCACCAGCAGGCTGGCCCGCACCGGACGGTGGCGCCGATCGCGCTTTTTCCATTTTCGTCCGTGCCGAGTCGATGATCGCCGTTTTGTCCTCGTCGCTCAAGCGCTGCCAGTCGAACGGAATCTTCGGTGACACGGTCAGCGAGCCGTCCGGGTTCACGAAGTCGACGTGATAATCCTGACCTCGCACAATTGCCACCGATCCATCGGCAAGAACCGCCCAATCGTCGACGGTTGGCAGCGGATTGATCTCGTTGGTGACGGACACTCCGCGTTCGGTCTGTGTGACGTTCATCTTCATCTTCGGTGTCTTGAAGAACGCGGCCGTATCCAACTTGCGCGTCGCCAAGTCGACGCGGACTATAGCGGCACTGTCGGGAATCTCCGGAAATGCCATCGGTCCTCTGCCCGCCGCTCCGGGCGGCGGCATCAGCCGACCCACCCCGCCGCGGTACACGATGCGCCCCTTGGCGTCGAGCGCGGGGGAGCCCTGAAGATTCGAGCCGAGGAAAGGTGCATCCTGCGACCGCGGCACCGACGCAACGCGCGCGATCTTGCCCGCGGGATCGATGACGAACATCGAAAGACCGGCGGGATCGACGAACAAGGTCGAGTCGCCCAGATAGGGGATGATGCCGCCCGCCCTGATGCCGTACGAGCTCGCGCCACCGCTCGTGGAATCGGCGACGACCGTGATGTTGGCGAGCGAATGATCGAGCAGCAAGAGCTGCCGGTTCTGGATGTCGTTGACGAGAATCCGTCCGTCGGGCAATTGCCGAATGGCGGCCACGGTCCCCAACACCTGCTTTGACGCCCCGTCGGGCGCGTTGATCAGGCGAACCGCGGGAGCCTGCTGTGCCGCCACTGCCGTCGTGGCGAGCATGAGCGCGATCGATGTGAGTTTCATCATATGAGTGTGTGGTGGTCGGTACGACAGCAGCGGACCCGTCGCTGCGCTCAGGATGACAACGTTCGTGACAACGTTCGAATATGGACTGAATGCGGGTTCACGGACTGCCTTTGCGGATCTCGATGACCTGGCCGCCGCCGCCCACCCCGGCGGGGATGGCCATTCCGCCGGGCATCATGATCATCCCCAGCCCCGTGCCCGCCGTTCCGGAGCGAACCGACGCGAGATACCGCGTGTCGAGATACGGGGTGACGAACGTCGGTATCCGTCGAAGCTGATCCGCCGTGAGCAGCGACTTGACCTTTGGCGCAATCTTGATCAACGCGTCGACAGAGGTCTCACGAGCCGTGCGATAGCGATCGTACGCCTCGTCCTGGTCGTATTTGTCGGGCAACGACGCCAGATACTTGGCCACCGGCGACCAGACGGAATCGAGCTTGATCGTGTATGCGCGATTCAACACCGCGATGCTGTCGGCCTGGGTCGCCGTGAGCTGCAGCGTATCCGCTTGCCGGAGGATCTGCGCCATCGGGTTGATCACACCGCCGCTGCCGTACATGGCGCGGTACAGGAGCTCCGGCACTTTCTGTCCGCCCGTGGTGCGCCCGCGGTCGAGCATCTGCGTCAGGCCCTGGCGCTCACGCGTGGGACCGACGTCCACCCGCAACATTGCGGTCAATGTCACCGGCAACCGCGTCGCGTTCTGCGACAACGCCGTCGCGCCGAATCGTTGATTGACCTCGTATTTGTATTGATTGGTCGTGGGCTCGAAGCCGCGGACGAACAGCAATTGGCTGGTCGGGATGAACGTCTGTCCCCAGCCATGAAGCTTGTTCTCGCCGTGCATCAACACGTCGGCGGCGCCGAGCGGGTTGGAAAGTTGGAACGTCAGATTGGCGCGCTGCGGCAGGCGAACTTTCACCGGATTGAACGAGAACGTCAGATTCGCCGTCGTCGTCCATGGACCTTGGCAGCTGTTGCGCGCTGCGATCTGGCGGAGCTGATTGCGCAAGCATTCGCGCGCCGAGCCCGATCCGTTCGCCAACAGCGACCGCATTCCCGCGGCGAGCGCGCTGTCGGCCGTCTGCGATGGGTCGAACACGAACGCGCGATCGTTCGCGTAGCCGTCGCCGTTGATGTCGCCCGCGACCAATGGCGTGTAGGGCGTTCCCGAGCGGAACGATCCGTACCAGCCCAATCGAATGAAATCGAACGCGTTGTAGGTGAGCGTATACACGAACTGGTGTCGCGAGTCGAAGCTCGAGCGTCCCCACGCCACGTCAAGCGGGTTCCCGCCCGTGCTCGTGAAGCCGCGATACTTTTCCCGCGCGTTCGCATAGACGTACGACAGGCTCCAGCTGTACGTCGAGCTGAACGCGACCGGCCGCAGCTGCAGCGTCAACTGCTTCGTCTCGGATTCCATGTCGGACCGCAGTTGGCCGACGTGGTAATACTGCGGCGTGACCCGCGCCTCACCGGAAGCGATCGTTCCGGTACTCGGCACAATGCTCGTTGGACGCGCGAAGATCGGGCGTCCGCCTTCATCGGTGAGCGCGAACTGCGCCACCGGATTGAAATTCAGATCCAGCGTGCTCGCTTGATTGAGATTCAGCGAGTACGTCGCGTCGATCAACGTCGACAACCGATTGTTGAGCGACGTTCCACTCCATTGGAGGTTCGATCGCAGAGCGCGCGGCGCGACATAGTCCTTGTCGAACAGTGTCACGTTCGGCGCCGAGCTCGCGAAGACGGTTCCCGTGGTGCCGTCGGCGCACTGCGCCGGGATCGAGCCGAGGCTCGTGGCGTACGCGAGCCAGTCGGGCGTCGGCGCCGCGACGCCGACGCAGTTGAGTTGCTGCACTGCGTTGGGGAGACCGGTGTTGTCCATCGCCGTTCCGATCAGCGTTGCGTTCGGTGTGTTCTGGAAGACGCCCACGCCGCCGCGGACCACGGCCCGCGGACCGCGGACGGCGCCGTCGAATCCGCCGATCTGCGACGCCGTGCCGTAAGTCCACGAGAAGCCGACGCGTGGACTGACGTAGAGGTGATTCGGGACGTTGTCGTTGCGAATGCCGAACAAACGCTCCACGTCCGAATTCTCGGTCGGCTCGGCGGTGAACCGATTGCCGTCGAAGCGAACGCCATACTGGATCTGCAAATCAGTCGTCGGCTTGTACGCATCGCCGAGCGACATGCCGGCGACGTACTCGTCCTCGTGGCGCGTCCGCGACGCGAGCTGCCGAGTGAATGAGGCTGGCCGCCCGGATTGCAGATCGGCGAGCGAGTTGAAGCTGAAGCTGCCGAGCTGATTCGCGCTCAAGTCCTGCTCGTACGAGTCGCGACGGAGCTCCGTGGTGAGCTTGATGCGGTGCTTGTTGTTCTCGCTGAACCAGGACAGCATGTTCGTGAACTGCGCCGTCGTCGATGCTTGACTGGTGTTCATCGCCGGGTTGCCGCCGAAGGACACGGTCTGCACGCTCGGCGTGCCATCGGCGAAGGTCGAGTTCACACGCACCGAGCCGCTCGGGAGGTCGACGAACGGATTGCTGAAAAAACGCGACCGATTCACGCCGATCGACGTCTCGCTCAAGACCCCGAACCCGAAATAGCCGGAGTGACGCCCTTGCACGCCGCCGTACCAGTTGCCGCGGTCGCCGCTGTGCGCAGGGAGCTCGGTGGTCAGCGATGAAGCAGGATCCAGGCGGCTCCACGCGCCGTTGTACGTGATGTTGAACGCCTGTCCGGTCGTCGACGTCGGCGGGATGAGGTCGAAGGTACCGAACACCGAAGCGTTGTCGCTGAGGCGGTTGTTCGGAATGCCGCCGACCGTGAGCGGAACGTGCGCGTTGCCGAGAATCGACAAGAGGCGCAACACTGAATCCTTCGAGATGCCGATCGCCTGGAGGCCCAACGGATCCGTGTTCAACAAACTCTGAAGGTCGCTCGACCGCCGTCCGGCCTGGTAGGAAAACGAGTAGAACGATTTGTCGAATTGAATCGGGCCGGAGAACCGCCCGCCGACCGAGATGTTGTTGTATTGCTGGCCGAGCGAGCGCGCCGCCGGATCGGTCCATTGCAGCTGCGGCGCGTCGAGGTTGGCGCTCGTCGACCGGACGATGTAGTTGGAGCCCGGCAGCGTACGAATGTTGAGCATGCCGCCGCTGAAATTCCCGCGCGACACGTCGTAGGGCGTCGTGATCAGCGACGTCGATACGTTGGCGTCGCGCGGCAGATTCGACCCGCCGAAGTTCATGCCGTTGAGCGTCGTCAGATTCTGATCGGCGCTGAGGCCGAGCACCGAAAAGCCCGACGGGGCGCCATCAGCTCCTGGAATCAACTGCACGCCGGGCATGGACGCGGCGAGCGCTGCCAGGTCGCCCAGCTGATCGGCCGAAACGGCTGCCGAGTTAATGGTGCGCTCGCTGCCGCTGATGTCGTTCCCGAGGTCGTTCCGGTTCACCTTCTGCCGTTCGGCGCGGACGTTCACGGCGTCCAGCTGGGCGGCGACGCGCGACAGCTTGGCGTCGGCGACGAGTATTTCCTGATCGCCCGTGCGCTTGACCTCGAAGCGCCTGGTGGCGAATCCCAGCGCGGCGATGTTGACGAAGTAGTCGCCATCGTCACCGGGGAAGGTGACCGTGTAGCGTCCGTTCTTATCGGTGCGCGTCGAGCGCGAGACGTTGCCGGAGATCGAGGTGACAGTGATCGTCGCGCGCTCGACCGGAACGCTGTCCGGCCCGACGATGCGGCCACGAATGACGTCCGTTTGCGCGAACAGAGCGGCTGGATGAACCATCGTCGCCGCCAGAATCGCGACAACGAGGACGAAAGATCGACGTATGCTCACAGGGCGACCCGGGGGTGGGTTGGAGGGACGGTGAGACGGCACGCTGTCGCAAACCTTCAGAACGCACAGACGGTTTGACCCAAGCCGCGTCCCGAGGGTTTACGGCCTGTCGCGTAGCTGGTTTCACCCCGAAGGCGCACCGCATGCCTTGAGTGCGAGACCGACGGCTGAGATCGGTCGAACATAACACTTTCCTCGGCGTCCAGCCCCTGGCGACAACCCTGAACGAGACGCATTCGGAGCGCGGAATTGGCCGATTTCGTGCATAGCCGCCCGCCGTGAACCTCGGAACCCGTCGCGCTGCTCATCTCTCTTCTTGCGTCGCGTCTCTCGCCGTGCTCACCGCGCTCGCCACGACGGCGTGCGGTCAGACCGCGCAGAGTGGGAACGCATTCTCCACTTTGACGGTTCGCGCCGGCGCGCTCTGGCAGTCGACCGACAGCCGGTTCTCGAAATTCTATGCCCCGAGCACCGGCTACTCCGCCGAGCTGTCGATGCCGTTCAACCTCGGTGAGTTCGGACTGGCGATCGAACGGGCGACGTTCACCGGCTTGGAGCCGACCCCGCACCCGGACTTTCACGGTACGGTCGGAATCCTCAAGTGGCGCATGCCGCTTCCGAGCCTCGGGCCGTTCACCGCCGCCATTGGTGTTCACGCCGGAGCGATGCAGTTCTCGTTTCAAGACACGGCGATCGCCCCCGGACTTCAGAAGGAGATGGAAGAAGTGTTCGGCGTGAACGCCATCGGCAGCCTTCGTCTGCCGGCGCACTTCTCAGCGTTTGTCATGGGCGAATACACGCACGTCTATCTACATGTGCCGGTGCACATCTCGCCGTTGACTGCCGGTATTGGGTACACCGCCACGACCCCGGGCTGGCTGAGAGATTTCCTGCGGTGAGTCGACGGCAAGTCTGGTGGTCAGTGTTCGGTTTCGCCGCGACGATCGCGCTCTCGCCCGTGGTGCCGCGCGACGCTTCCTTGTCGGCGCAGACCGTTGTCATTCGCCGCGTCGATATCGAGCGCGCCGGCTGGAATCGCGTCAGCGAGATTCTCGATGGCGCCGTCGGGTGGGCGCGTATCAGCGTCGACGCCTTTTCCTTTGCGGCGAGTCCGGATCATCTCCCCGCCGCCGGGGAGTCCGCGCCGTCGATGCCCGAGTGGATCGTCGTGGTGAATGGCCAGCGGGTGCCGACGACGCTACTGGGCGCGCATCTGCTCGAACTCTTGCCGATCTCCGTTGGCCAAATCGACAGCGTGGTATTCACACGGGGCCCCACCATCTACGATGGCGCGCCGGTCGCGCGCGGCGTGATGAGCATTTTCTCACGCCGCCCCCGGCACGGTGTGAACGGCGAGCTCACCTACCAGCACGGCGACGAAAGCGGTGATCCCGGTCCGTACCGGTACACCGACTTGGCGTCACCGAACCTGGAGAAGATCGGACCGTTCGCCCATGGGGACATCGGCTGGGCGAGCCCCACGTGGGATGTTGACGCCGGCGTGCACATCGCCTCGCTCAACATCACCGACACGCTCATCACGTCCAGATTTTCCCCGTCGACGTTCGCACGATTGCGCCCAGACGTAGTGTCGATCACGCCGACGTTCCACGCCGCCGTCGACGCCTTGGGCGGGCGACATGAGATTTTCGCCAGCTACGGCGACCAGCGCGGCCTGCTCTTCGTGCCGACGCAACGGAGCGAGCAGTCGCTCAAAACGAAAAGCGCATACGTTGGACTGGACGGAACGCTGAACGTGGCTGCGTCCACATTCTCCTACGAAGGATCGACGTCGAGCATCGATGCCTCGGAGCTCGCGTCGCCGCTCGCATTCACCGTGGGCCACACGAGGCGCCATCTCGGCGGGACCGTCAGCGCGTCCCACAACGTGGGACGCGCG
>DASVYG010000450.1:0-4735 GCA_036392315.1 Gemmatimonadaceae bacterium | reverse complement strand
CGTGGTCGGCGCATCGACGTGCGGAGTCGGTGACGCCGCTGGTGTCGGCTCTGCCGCGGCAGCTGAACCAGGCGGTTGTGCCGGGGGAGTCGAAGAGGGTGCCGCCGACGGAGTTACCGGCGGAGTTACCGGCGGAGTTACCGGCGGAGTTGCCGGCGGCGCCGGCGGTGTGGGCCGAGTCGACGGTCGACGCACCCGCTTCACGATGTTCCAGCTCGACAGCAACGCCGGATCATCCTTCAGCGCGGTCTGAATGAACGCGTCGAGCACATGGACGATGCGTCGCGCACGCCCGAGCTTCTGCTTGAGCCCCGTCGTCGCTCCGCCGCGCTTACCTCGATTCTGGTTGCGCTGGTTCACCTCCGAGACCATGGCATTGGTCGCGGCGTTCAGTTGCGCAATGAAATCGCTCGGCAGTCCAGCGGAGACGAAGGTGTCCGTGAACGGAGCCGCCGCCTTGGCCATACCATCCGCGAGTGCGGCGAGACGCTCCGCGGTGGGTCTGCCCTTCGGCATCTTGAGCGGTTCCACCTCGGGGACGGGCGGCAGCTCCGCGCGTGCGATCCGGGCAATGGGCGCCATGTGATCGCGACGCAAGATGATCTGCAGCGTGCGCTTCTTCTTCGTATTGCCTTGTGCGGCGAGGTGGCTTCCCTGCTGATCGGTCGCATGCGTCGTCAGCTCGACGATCGCATCGTCCAACTTCTGCCGCGCCCCTGTTTTCACGACGTCGGCGAGCTTATCGCCGTTGTCGCTGAGAAAGGTTTGCACGGCGCGCAGCGATTCCAACACGCTGCCCTGCGTTGTCTGCATCAATCCCTCCTAGCATAGAGTCTTGGCGTGCTTCGATGTCGTCTGGTGCCACGTCAGTCCACCAACTGCACGCCGGCGAGCTGGTGGGTGGCACTCGCACATCGTCGGGTGGCGATCGGCACTGGCCAGGTGCGAATGCCTCCGTCGCTGTGCCTGTTCTCTCACGCGAGCGTGCGAATCGGTGCGTCACCCAGGTCGGATGGGTCGCGCAGCGGTTCGCCTCCGCTCGACGGTGACCTCTGTTCCATTTATGCGTGCCACGATCGCTTCGGCGCGCGATCGATCCTTCCATTCGCCTGGTGTGATCAGGTCAGCGGCGCGCCGAGTCTTCTGGACTGAAGGACACGAAGGGGCCGCTCGAGTCGATCGAAAGCCTCTCCAAGCGAATCGATTGCGTCCGCAACCCGCGCAGTCGGTCGTGCGCGCGGCTCGATTCGTCATTTGCACAATGCAATAGGTCATTCGTGTGTGCCTCTTCCCCATTCGTAACGGTGTGTTCGCTCGGCACGCGCGATTGATTGACCGCCGCACGTGGCACGACCGTCTCAACATCGGTTCAACCTGCCTATGTCGCGCAGTCGCCTCATCGCGTCGCGCGTTTGCATCATCTCATTTTGCAATTGCTTCGTCTGATCGTTCGTTTGCCTCATCTCATGGTCGAAACGCGTCGGTAACAAGCGTCTCCCTATCGCTGCAACACATCACGTGCTGGCGTTGACGCGGCCCCGTGATCGTGATGTATCGCGATGAATCGCCACGACATTCGCACTCGCGCGCCTCTATCTACTAGTCGCAGCGGATGGCGAAATGATCACATCGACGGCTGACGATTGGTTTTTACTGACGGTCGCATGACGCTGCGTTGTTATTAAACACTCACGAACGCCGCTTAATTACTCGAGCGCGCGAGCGGCAGTTGTTGCCGTGTGATCATTTCGGGGGTCGCTGCGACTAGTAGATAGGGGCGCGTCACTCGCGACTTCCGATTCGCCGTTCCTCGTTCGTCTTCACTGCTCGTTACCTCTTCCCGTTTCCGCCCGTGTCCTGGAGCCGCAGATGCAGTCGTCCACGCAGACGCCCATTAGCTCGACCAATGCCAGACCGCAGTCCTATGACAAGTCACTCGTACGGATCGCGGCATACGCCCGGCGATTCGCGACATGTCTGGCGATCATCGCCGACATCGAGGAGGAAGGTGTCGTGGACGACATCGCGCAGGATCTTGTGCTCGAGTGCCTGATGAGGGTCCGTTCGGGGGAGTGGGGCGACGGACCACGCTCGGTCAAGGCATTTGTGCGAACCGCTGTGCGGAAGCGTGTCGTCGACTACTTGCGGCGCGGCTACCATCGCGAGGAACGCGACGCGGAGCACCTGCGCGAAATCTCAGAAGGCACGCACGCGTGGATGGCACCCGATCTCGTGATGGATGCTCGCGATCTGCCCATGTTTTACGCGTACACGTTGGCGAGCCTGCCGCCGATCTGCCGAAATACCTATCTCATGATTCGCGAGGGCAATCTGTCATACGCCGAGGTCGCGGCGCAGTTGGGCGTGACGGTGAGCGCTGTCAGGGCGAACGTGGTCCGAGCACAACACGTGTTTCGTGCGCGGCTTCCCGATTGCGGCATCATCCCGCCGCCCGCGGCAAAGGGGGGCGTAAGAAAGACGGCCGCCAGTTGCGCTGGCGAACGGAGCCGTGTCTCATGACCTCCTCGACGTTTCACAGCCCACTCTGCGGCTTCCCCGCCGGAACGCTCATCCGAATGGCCGATGGCAGCGAACGCGCGATCGAGCGCGTTCGGCCCAACGAGCACGTCGTGACTGCCGAAGGCCGAACGGGCATTGTCAAGCAGTGGCTGGCGCGGTGTGAGAACAAGGCGATCATTCGCCTGATGATCTGGGGGCACGCGCCCCTTTGCGTGTCCGCGGAACATCGAGTGCTGACGAAGCGAGGGTACGTACAGGTCGGCGATCTACGCCGCGGAGACCAGGTTGGGCTCACGATGTACCTGCCCGAACCGCGGGGCGCGCTCGAGACGAGCGATGTGCTCCCGACGCGCGAACGCAGCGCGGCCGTTCCCGATCGTATTCCGCTGTCGCCGCGGTTTGGCCGACTGGTCGGCTTCTTCCTCGGCGCAGCAGCGACGAGCCGCGCGCCGTTGCATTTCATGTTTGGGTTACGTGACCGAGCGTCGCTCGCGGATGAATGCATGGATCTATTCCACGATGTCGGGGCCGATGCCGAGCTCGGTCCTGGTGCGAGCACCTGGGCGCCGCCGGTCATCGTCCGCAGCAGTGAGTGGTTGAAGTGGGCCGCACGTCTATTCGGAAAACGTGAGGCGGATCGAGTGGTCCACCCGCTGCTCATGGGCAACGACGACTTTCTGCGCGCAATGCTCGACGGATGGCTCGCCTGTGATGGTTATGCGGGTCACGCGACACCGGGAGCCGAGGGGAGGCGAGGAAGTACCTTGTCTAAGCCCCTTGCTTACGGGATGTACGACATCGCCCAGGCGCTCGGGCTTCGTCCGGCAATCTCTCTGTGTCCACCGAACAGGGAGCGGCAGCACTGGTCGTACGAGGTCGAGGCCGACGGAAAGTGTGGCGACCGTGCGACCTCCGAGATGGAATCTTGCGAACTCGACGAGACGCACGTGTGGCGTCGCGTTCGTGGAAGCGAGGAGCGAGCGTTCGACGAGATGGTGTACAATCTCAGTGTCGAGGGCGACGAGTCGTATGTCGCGGAGGGCGTCGCGGTGCACAACTGCGCGGCGGAGACGTGACTGTCTCTCGAGTGAGGTTGGGCGGCGATGGGCTCGACGCGCGCGTGTCCCCGAGCGTCACCGCACGATCTGCGACCGACCTCGTGTCGTACCGAACGCTGCGGCGTGTTGTTGGCCTGCTCGGCGTCACGTTGCCGATCGTGCTCGCTGTGTGGGGGTTCGCGATCGTAGGAAACATTCAACTGCAGCCGTCGATCAGTGACTACTACCTTCTACGAACGCGCGATGCATTCGTCGGCGTGTTGTTCACGATCGGATGGTTCCTATTTACGTATCGAGGCTACGACCGGCGCGACGATACGGCCGGGAATTTGGCGTGCGTGTTCGCGCTTGGCGTTGCGCTCTTTCCGAATAGTGGGTCACGCGGGGAGCACGTCGTCCACGTTGCGTCGGCAACGGCGCTGTTTCTCGTATTGGCGTACTTCTCGTTTTCCTTGTTTACGCTATGCGACGGAGCGCCGACGCCGGAGAAACTCGTTCGCAATCGGATCTACCGCACCTGCGGCGTATTGATCGTGCTCTGTGTTGCAGCAGCGGCGACCGGCTCGCAGTTCTTGGGCACGACGGCGTTGCCAGTGGTGTCGCCACTATTCTGGCTCGAGAGCGCCGCGCTGTGGGCGTTTGGCGTTTCGTGGTTTGTGAAGGGCGAAACGATTTTCAATGACAAGGGGGCTGACTGGCGCACGGACGGGTAACGCAGGGCTGATGCAATCCTCTACATTGGCAACGGCGGACTCCGCTCGCTGACAACATCAGTCTGACGTCCTGAAGAGGCGCCGTCGGCGCCGGTATTAGCCGCAGCCGTCGGCTGAATCCCTCCGCACGGCGGCTGTCGATGAAGGCTCGCTGCCATGCGGTCCGGAGTCGGCGCAACGCTACCACGCTTTCCCCTCTACTTCCAATCTGCCTAACCATTCTGGGCTGAGGTGAACTTCTCACTCGCAGCCAGATCGAACGCCTCACGCAAGTACGGCACGATCGTCCGTAGTTCGCCGGCCGTCCGGACGAGAACGACGTGTGAGACGCGGCTGCCGCTCGGGACAGCCTTGATGAAGTGCGGTGCGCTCACCTTCCGGCCGAGGTGAACCACCACTCGAAGCGCATCTCGTGTGACGGTCAGGTCCGCGAAGATACGTGTC
>DASVYG010000449.1:0-1906 GCA_036392315.1 Gemmatimonadaceae bacterium | reverse complement strand
TGCGCCCACATGTGGTCGTTCATCGCCGGCACGAGCAACACAGGACATTCCGCGGCGAGCAGACTCGCGGCGAGCAGATCGTCGGCCTGGCCGGTCGCGGCGCGCGCGAGAAAATCAGCGGTCGCCGGCGCGATGACAATGGCCGTCGCGGCACGTGCGAGTTTGATGTGATCGAGCGCGCGACCGGGGTCGAACAACCCTGTGTGCACCGGATGTCCGGTGAGCGCTTCGAAGGTGACCGCCCCGACGAATTCCGTCGCCGCCGGCGTCATCACCACATCCACCTGGGCTCCCGCCTTGGTCAGCAGTCGCGCCAGCCAAGCCGCTTTGTAGCTGGCGATTCCTCCCGTGACGCCCAGGAGGATGCGGGAACCGTCGTAGGGACGAATTGACGAACCTCGAGGATCAGTCCGTACGGCGCCGCGGCACGACGTGATAGACGATGTCGCCCTTGGCCAGCTCTTCGAGCGAGCGCGTCGTCAACTTCTTCTCACGCGACGACGAACGGTCGCGCGGAAACTCGTTCAACACGCGCGCGTACTTCGCGGCGACCAGCACCCCGAGGTACTTGTTCGCGGCGTGGTTGGCAATCTCACCTGGCGTGAACACTCTCATGATTCAACTCGTGACGATGAATGGTGATCGACCTCGGCTTCCAGTCGATGAATCAGCTGCTCGACCTGCTGGCGCAGGCCCGATACCCGCTCGCGACTGACGACCTCGGCATCGAGAATTGCGCCGACGCGCTCGACCGCGCGATCGAGATCGTCGTTGACCACGACGTACTCGTACTCCTCGACCGCCCGCAATTCCCGCAATGCGGAATTTAACCTCGAAACAAGCTGTTGTGGGGACTCAGTTTTGCGCTTCCGGAGGCGCTCCAACAGGACCTCCCCAGACGGCGGCAGGACGAATACGGTCACCGAGGCAGGAAACGCCTCCCGGATCTGCCGCGCCCCCTGGACGTCGATGTCCATGATGACGTGCTGCCCCCGACCCAACACGCGATCGATCTCGCTGCGGAGCGTGCCATACAGGCTCCCGTGCACCTCGGCCGATTCGGCGAAGTCGCCGGCAAGCCGCCGCCTCACGAACTCGTCGTGGCTCAGGAAATAGTAGTCCTTGCCGTTCACTTCGCGCGGTCGGGGTGCGCGAGTGGTGCATGACACCGAATAGCCGACGTCGCTCCGGCGCTCGAGCAGGTGGCGGGCGATGGTCGTTTTGCCGCCCCCCGACGGAGCCGAGAGAATGATCGGGAACGGATTCACTCCAGGTTCTCCACCTGCTCGCGAATCCGCTCCAACTCCTCTTTGATGAGGATGACGTTTTGCAGCATCGACGCGTCGTTCGCCTTGCTCCCGGTGGTGTTCGCCTCGCGCAACAGCTCCTGGAGCAGAAATCCGAGCCGCTTGCCGACGCCCTCCGCCGAGGGCGACGCGATCGTCGCATGGAAGGCGGCGAAGTGCGAATGAAAGCGACTGATCTCCTCGGCGACGTCCAGCCGGTCCGCCAGGATCGCAACCTCCTGAGCGAGACGCTGGTCGTCGAGCGCGACGCCGTCAGCCAACTCGGCGATCGCAGCGCGCAATCGATCGCGCTGCTCGACCAATCGCGCCGGCGCACGCGCGGCGATTCGCTCGACGGCCTGCTCGATGATCGCCAGGCGGTCCTCGAGATACCGCGCGAGTCGCGCGCCTTCGGAGGCGCGCATCTGATCGAGCGCGGCCACCGCCCGATCGACGATCGCTACCAACTCGGCCGCAGTTCCCTCGGCCTCGTCGTCGCGTGATGCGATGACGTTGGGCAAGCGCAGCACGGACGCGGCGTCGATGTCGCCGGCGAGGCTGAACTTGTCTTGCAGACGGCGAATCTGCTCGACGTAGGCGCCGAACCGCTCTTCATCGAT
>DASVYG010000448.1:0-3319 GCA_036392315.1 Gemmatimonadaceae bacterium | reverse complement strand
ACGGCGCGCAAACGGTGATCTGCGCAACGCGTTGCAACGTCAACACTTTCTAATAAGGTGCAACGGGGTGCAACGCGCCGGGCGTAACTTAAAATCCCTTCCCCGCAAGGGGGTCCCAGTTCGAGTCTGGGCCCGGGCATGTTGAAGAACGACCAGGCGCTGCGTGTGACGACGGGGGAAGGGCGCATGACTGGTTGCTCCACGCGCCCCCTGACCTCACCAGACCCAAAGGCAGCGGAAGAAGCCTAGGCATCAGGAGGTGAACGATGACGGAATCAAGGCGAATCCAACCTGCAGACGACCGCGAAGCCTGGAACAAGGAGAACATCGTCAAGCGATTCGTCTACAACGCACTAGACCGCGGTCTCCTCGACGTCGTCGACGAGACGCGCGGCGAGTTCGCCGAGCAGTCGAAGCGTCGCATCATCGCGTGGCGCACCGCGTTCCCAGACTTCACGACCAGCATCGAGCAGCTGATCGCGGAGGGCGATTGGGTCGCGTTCCGCTTGAAACACAGTGGGACTCATAAAGGCGAGTTCCTCGGGATGGCACCGACGGGTCGTCGAGTGGAGTTCACCTCAATGGTGTTCAACCGTGTCAACAACGGAGTCGTGGTCGAGAATTGGGGGCTGCACGACAACGACACGCTCCGAATGCAGCTGGCGGAAAAGTTATGACTGTTTGTTGCGGCAACCTGGCATCGTCGAGGAGTCAGGTGCACTACAGCGAATCGCTCCGCACTGACGCCACAGCGTAGGGCTTTCCTGGCGTTTCAAGTGTCGTTCCGGCATGCATCAGAGAATCCTTACGCCGGCGTCCGCGCCGGCTAGGGACATTGGCCGGTAAACGTCCGCCGTTGTTCCGCCGTCGCCGCCGGCAACGCCTCGTGGAGCAGAGAGCAGGACTCGCCACGCAGCGGCGCGATCGCGATCGCCGCCTCGAGCATTCGCAACGCGCGCGTGGAATCGTGTGCCGCGAGATACGTGCGCGGCTCGTAAAACGAGACGAAGACCGAAACCCGCGCGAGCAGTCGGCGCGCGCTCGCCGCCTCCACGCTGTCCCCGCGCGCGACGCGTTGCTGCAGGTCGCGAATCTGGAGTCTGTCCTCGAGTGCATCGAGCGGCGGCGGCGAGCGTTGCTGTCGCGCCCACGCCAGCGCGCGTTGCAGGTCGGGCGCTTGCCGTTCATCGGCGTCGGCGACCGTGCGACGCTCGTCCTGATACCGCCGAAACGCGGGACGCTGCACGATCGACTCGGCGTGCGTGTCTGCGTCGCGTGCATCCGGCCACCCACGATAATCCTGCGCAATCGCGCGAAAGAGCCGTTCGGCGTCGTCCCAACGACCGGCAGCCTCGAGCTGCTGCGCACGCGCCAGATCACCAGCCAGTTGCGCGCGCACCCACGCCGAATCGAAGGGCGTGAGGCCGGAGACCATGGCGCGCAGCTGGAACCACTCGAGGGCTCGAGAGCAGACGTCCGCCGGCGGCCAGCTGTGCGGGCCGGCGAAGACGGCCAGGCGGTTTGGAACGCGACTCAGTCGCATCCGTTCCACGGCGGCACGCACTTCCTCGTGATTGAAGTCGCCGTCACCCGTCGCCGCGAAATAGGCAAAGGTGGAATCGCCGGAAAACGTGACCTCGATTCCGTCGGGCGAGAATCCGACCGCCGCGCCGTCGGCGAACACGCCGGCCACGTGACCGCGCAGCTCGAGCGCGAACTCGAGACTCGCGCGCGCCGTCCCGGAAAATCCGGCCAAGTAGAAGCGGCGCGGATCGATCGACAACCGCGCCTGCGCAGACGCGATCATCGCGTTGATGGCGCGCACGTTGGGCTCCGGCGGCCCGTCGCTCAGCGAGTTGTAGGAGCTCATCACCACAAACCCGAGCCGCTCGGCTGCGGGCCGAAACAGATCGAGCGCGAGCATTGCGCGGCCGCGCGGGTCGAGGACGAACAGAATCGGCCAGCGACGCGCGGCGGCGTAGCCCGGCGGCAAGTAGAGCGCGAACGTTTGGCTGGAGTCGCTCGCGGCGATCACGTGTTCGTCGAGCTGCCCGGCTTGCGCGCGCGCGGCGGAGGCAGACCCGATCGCGAGCGTCAGAGCCCCGACGATCGTCGACAGACGTCGCAGACCGGTGCCGCTAATCTCGATGCGCGGAGCGGGCGACCAGGCTGCCGAGCTGTTCGTCCGAGAGCAGCATCCATCCGTCGGGGATCGGCGCGAGGCGAACCTTCGACGTGAGTCCTTGAAAGGCGAGCCAGCCGTCACGCAATTCACTGGGAATCATCAGGCGAAATTGGTCGCTCCTCCGCCGGTCGAGCGCGTCGCGCGGCATGTCTCGGCGATCCGACTCCAAGCGACGCTCGACCGCCCAGGGGTCGACTTCCCAGACCTCCCAGACGCTGCCGGCTGCATCAGTAAACCGTCGGTAATTCATCCCTGTCACATCCCCGGGGAATGTCCATCCTCCCGGCTAACGGGCAAGACGTGCGCCGAACCATTTCCGCCCGGCCCGTTCGTTCGAAAAAACGGGCTCTCACTCTGACGGTCGAGTGAGAGCCCGCGCAAACCCGGCCACCGCGCCTGGCGCGCGTCTAGAACGGCAGCTCGTGCGACTCGCTGGAGTATTCGGGCACCGGCGCCGCCTCGGCAGCTGACGGTTCGACCTTGCCACTGGCCGCAGGGCGCGGCGGCCATATCACGCCGTCACACGATCGACTCCGGCACTTGTAGTCCGGCGCCTTGGGATTCCGTTTGGACAGGCGATTGTCCCACATGCGCCCACCGCACTTGGGGCAGCTCGGCTCGTCCGACGCAAGCGGGCCGGTCGCCACCGGGATCGCCTCCGTCTCCTCGGTCGTGGGCTCCTCGTTCGCGATCGACTGGTCGCCACGACCGAGGCGGGCCAAGCGCCGTGAATACGCCTCGGCTGGGTCCTCGAGTGGCTTGGCGTATTTGCCGTCGCCGTCGACGCGCACCCAGTTCTGCTCATATCCGTACAGCTCATGCGCGATTCCGTAGCGGACGGCAGCCCGCTTGAAAGCGTCGGTAGCCGCCGATTTGTAGTCGCGTCCGGTGCCGACATCCTCGCGAATGACCCCGAGAATCTGAAGCCTCGCCTTGAACGAACAGTTCGCGTCGTCGCTCTCGTCCGAGGCAAGCGTCGGCAGCAGCTCGAGAGTCAGGTCCCATTCGCCGGGAACGACCGCGTCGAGCCGCTCACGCACCGTGTTCGCATCGATGTACGCCACGTACCGCGCAAAGAATTTTCCGTCTCGTTGGACGGCGCGTCCGTCCTGCCGCCATGAGATGACTCCCGCC
>DASVYG010000447.1:0-6890 GCA_036392315.1 Gemmatimonadaceae bacterium | reverse complement strand
GGATCTGCTGCGGCATTGTCATGAAGCCGACGATCGGAAGCGTGCGATCGATCCGCGCGATCGCCGCGCGAATCTCCGGCATTAACGTTTGGGGCGGTACCGTGCTCCGTACGTAAAACGTGAGCAGCCCGACCGTGGTGTCCTGCTTGTAGGGGAGGACGTACACGGGCCGTATCTCCTGTTTGACGCCGCTGTACCTGGAGTTCTTTACGAGACCAACGATCGCGAGGTTGAGGCTGTCGCCTTCGCCCATCAGCTTGCCCACGGCGTTCGCTCCGAGTCCGAACTTCTTCGCGAATGCTTCATTGACGATCGCCACCCTGGGAGCGCCCATCACGTCGGCCGCCGTGAACTCACGGCCGCTGAGCAGGGTCACGCCCATGGTGGCGAAATAGCCTGGCCCGACCGCGTTGAAAAACGCGTCCACGTCAGTGTCCGGCGTCCTAGCAAAACCTTGCACACTGACGTCGTTGTCCCAGTTATTGCCCGCCAAGACCGGCACTCGCGCGGCGGACACGGCGCGCACGCCCGGAATGGCCCCGACGTCGCGCTCGACGCGCGCGAACATCTGCTGCGACTGCACTCCCGAGTAGCCGTTGAGGACGGGGGCGACGCGAAATGTCACCAGGTTGTCGACGTCGATCCCGAGATTGACGCGGCTCACGTTCTCCAGACTCTTGATGAAAAGTCCCGCCGACACAAGCAGCGCCATGGACAGCGCGATTTGCGCCGTGACGAGCGACGTGCGGAAGCGCGTCGCCGAGCGCGTCGCCGACGTCTTGCCCGAGCCGTCGCGCAGCGCCATCACGAGATCGGGCCGCGTGCTGTGCAAGGCTGGGAAGAGCCCGAACATCAATCCGGTCGCCGTCGACAAGAGCGCAGCGAAGCCGATCGCCGTGCTGCTCAGCGAGAAGGACAACGTCGACGAGATGTTGTTCGGCAAGAGCACGACGATCGCGTGCAGCGTACCCCACGCCACGGCGAGTCCAGCCAGCCCGCCAAGCACCGCGAGCAACACCGACTCGGTGAGCAATTGCGCGAGGAGCTGCGCGCGCGTCGCGCCCAGCGAGAGGCGCACCGCCATCTCGAGCGACCGATTCGCCGCGCGCGCCAGAAGCAGGTTGGCAATATTCGCGCAGGCAATCGCGAGCACGAACAGGGTGATGCCAAACAGCAGCGTGAGCGGCATCTGCGTCTGGCGGTGCAGCTCGCTCAAACCCCGTCGCCCGTCGGTGATGTCGAGCTTCTTGGCCTTGAACCGCGCGAGAAGACTCGCGCTCACGCCCTTCTGGAGCGGCACCTCGACGTTATTGATGATACTGTGATAAAACACATTCTCCTGCGCGCGCGCCTGCTCGATCGTCACGCCCGGCTTGAGCCGACCGAACAGATAGACCCAGTACATGCGCCGGTCATCGAACAAGTTGAATCCGGGGCTGACTGCGCCGCGCATCGACAGCGGCACGAACAGATCGGGCTTGCTGCCCAGCGTCGTCCCCTCGAACCCGGCCGCCGACACGCCGACGATCGTCATCTGCTGGCCGTTCACCGTGATGACCTGTCCGATCACCGACGGATCTCGGCCGAGCCGACTCGCCCAGTACGCGTGACTGAGCACGACGATCGGATGCGCGCCGATGACCTCATCGTCCTTGACGCCGAACAATCGGCCGACCGCCGGCGTCACGCCGAGCACTGGGAAGTACGATCCCGAAACCAACTCGGCGGATCCGTTCACCGTGTTGCCGCGAAAGGAGATGTTCGGTGAAAAGATGACGTGACCCGCGACGCCGCTGAACGGTCCCGGCTTCGCCTCGAGATCGCGGAACATGCGGTAGCTGAACACCCACTCGCAGTTACCCGCTTGCCCGCAAGTATGCGAGCCTGGGCTAGGGTTGTTGCCGCCCAAATTGGCGAGCTGCTCCGGATGCGGCACCGGCAGCGGTGCGAGCAGCATCTCGTTGAACAGCGAGTATATGGCCGCGTTGGCGCCAATCCCTAAGGCAAGAGACAGAATGGCGACGACGGTGACGAAGGGCGTCTTGAACAACGTGCGGAAGGCGAGGCGGAGGTTGCGCATATTCCGTTGGACAACCGGGCCGCCGATAGGGTTGAGGCGCAGCGCTCTGGTCGGATCCTCCTCTCGGCGGTAGTGTAGACGCTCCGCTCGTGCGGCAAATCCCTTCGCCCGACCCCGATGCCGACCCTCTCTCGAGACCTGGTGCTCGGCGCCAGAACGCTGCGCAAGGATCCCGCATTCTCGATCATTGCGATCGTGACTCTCGCGCTCGGCATCGGGGCGAGCACGGCGATCTTCAGCGTCGTGAACGCCGTGCTGCTTCGCCCACTGCCGTACGGCGACGCCGATCGGCTCGCGATCATCACGCAGGATCTTCGCGCCCGCAACGTGGTCGACTTCCCCGTCGGACCGGGCGACGTTCCGGACATCCGCAACGGCACCACGGTCTTCGAGGGAATCGCGGCGCTGCAGACGGCGCGCAACTTTCCATACACCGACGCAGACGGCAACGCGCGGCTCATCACCGCGGCCGCGGCCACGCCGAACATCTTCAAGCTGCTCCGAGTGCCGGTCATCTACGGACGCGACTTCACCGAGGACGACGGTATTCCCAATCCGATCATTCAGATTCCACCGGGCGCTCAGGCGCAACCGACTCCGCAGACGCCGCCGCCTCCGCGCCTGCCGACGATCGGCATCATCAGTTATGACTTCTGGCAACGCGCGTTCGGCGGCGACCCGTCGGTCGTCGGACGCACCATCACCGCCGGCGGACCCATCCAAGTGGTCGGCGTCGCATCGCCGCGCGCTGAGCTGATCTTTCCGGTGAGCATGCAGGTCGAGCGTCACCCCGACGTCTGGACCGCGCTCCGTGTGAACTTCGAGCAAGGCTCGCGGCAGAACGTCGCGTATCGTCTCATCGGGCGACTCAAGCCGAACGCATCACTCACCACCGCGCGCGCCGAGATCGCTCGCGTCAGCGCCGATCTCCAAGCGCGCTTTCCGACCGACAAGACCGCGGGAGTCACCTACCGCGTCGAGCCGATGAAGCAATACGTCGTGGCCAACGTGCGCACGTCGATTCTGTCGCTCATGGGCGCGGTGATCCTCGTGCTGCTCATCTCATGTGCGAACGTTGCGAACCTGTTGCTCGTGCGCGCCTCGCAACGCGAACGCGAGCTTGCCGTGCGTGCCGCGATGGGCGGCTCACCCTTCGCGATCGTGCGCCAGCTTCTCGCCGAGAGTCTCGTGCTCGCGGGAATCGCCGCTGTGCTCGGCGTGGGATTGGCGAAACTCGGCATTGTGCTTCTCCTTCAACTTGCGCCGGCAAATCTCCCGCGCCTCAGCGACGTGTCGCTCGATCCCGTCGTCCTCGGGTTCACGGTACTCGCAAGTGTCGGCGCGGTCCTGATCTTCGGTCTCGTCCCCGCGCTCCGCGCGTCGCGTCCCGACCTCGCCCAGGTCCTGCGAGCCACGGGTCGCGCTCCGGCGCTGAGTGGCGCCGCACGCCTGCGCAACGGGGTGATCGTCGCGGAGGTCGCGCTGTCGTTCGTGCTGCTCATCGGATCTGGCCTCATGGTGCGGAGCTTCGTCGCGCTGATGCGAACCGAGCCCGGCTTCGACCCCAACGGTGTGCTCACGTTCGGCCTCAGCAACCTTCGCTTCCGGAGCCCCGACGAGGCGCGCGCAGTCTTCAGTCAACTCCGCGACAAGCTCGGCGCGGTCCCGGGCGTCAGCGCAGTGACGACGGCCAACGCCGTGCCGTTCGACGGGAGCGACCCGAGCGCCCGGTGGGGCACGCAGGACGCAATGAACGATCCGACGCGTTTCCGACAGGGCGGCTTCGTGCTCGCGCCGCCGAGCTACTTCGACGTCATGCGCGTGAAGCTCATCGCCGGCCGGATCTTCACGCAGGCGGAGAACGACGACCCGAACACGAAGCTGGTCGTGCTCGACGACGAGAGCGCGAGGCTCGCCTTTGGTCGCGAGGCCCCGATCGGCAAGACGATCTACGCGCGCATCCGCACGGAAGTACCCGAGGCCTTCACGGTGATTGGCGTCGCGCGTCATCATCGGCACCTCACGCTCTCCGGCGATGAGAAAGAGCTCCTCTTCTTTCCTGCTGGCCCGTTCGGCGGCGGACGCTGGCTCGTTCGCACCGCCGGTGACCCCGCCGCGCTCGGCCAAGCCGTCCGCGCCGCGGTCACCTCGCTCAATCCGCAGTACCTCGTGACGGAGATGCGCCCACTCACGGATTACATTGACAAGGCCCGCTCCGCGACGCGCTTCGCGCTCGTACTCATCGGCATTTTCGCGACGATCGCCGCGCTGCTCGCGGCGGTGGGACTCTACGGCGTGCTCTCGAGTGTGGTGCGGCAGCGGACGTCGGAGATCGGCATCCGAATGGCGTTCGGCGCGCAGAGCTCGGGCATCTTCGGCCTCGTGATTGGTCAGGGGCTCAAGATGAGCGCGATCGGAATCGGTATTGGATTGGTGATCGCGCTCGTGGCGACGCGCGTGATGTCGAGCATGCTCGTGGACGTACGGCCGACCGATCCGATCACGTTTGTTGGGATGGTGCTAGTGTTCTTCGGGATCGCGGCGGCAGCGTGTTGGCTGCCCGCGCGGAGAGCAGCGAGGATGGACCCCAACGCGGCGCTGCGGCAGGAGTAGTCTGCGTTCTGGGCGTTGCGACGCGCTACCTCTTAACGTCCTTGGGACGTGACCGTCTCCCGAGTCAGTTTCGTCGCTATCATCGCGCATGTCTGAAGGCATATCCCTTTCCGTAGTTCTTGCCACGATCGAGCCGTGGCCCGACCTAGCCAATTGTCTCGCGGTCCTCGAACCGCAGGTCGCCGCCGTCGGCGGTGAAATCATCGTCGGTGACGGACACGGTGCGGCGCTGGACGCGGCGAAGGCCGCTGCATCGGACCGGTTATCGTGGGTCCGCGTTCCGGGAGCGTCGGTGTTCGAGCTTCGCGCGCGCGCGGTCGAGCTGGCGCGAGGCGAAATCGTCGCACTCACCGAAGACCATTGCATCGTCGGCACCGACTGGTGTGCGCAAATTCTCGAGGCATTCCGGCGCAATCCGAACGCGATGGCGGTGACCGGGCCGGTGCTGAATGGCGCGACGGAACACCTCATCGATTGGGCCAACTTTCTGCACACATTCGGGAGCTATTTCCCGCCCGTGGACAAAGACCAGCGCAGACGATCTCCACCCGCCGCGAACATCGCGTTTCGGCGAAGCGCGATCGGCGCGGCGCCGGTCACCCCGGGGTGGCTCGAGCTCGAGCTCAGCGGCCGGCTGTTTCGCGAGCGACTTTTTTGCGTGCACGAGGGAATCACCGTCACTCACGTACAGTCGCATGGGTTTGTCGGCACGCTCCGCGCGCACTTCCACAACGGCCGATCGACGACCGGACTGCGACGGGCGCCAGGCAGGCGCGCGAATCGCCCTTGGGATTTGTTCCGCCTCGTATGGCAGTCGATGAGCAGCGAGGCGCGGTCGTTGCCAGCCGCGCGCGCGAGCAAGCCACTGATCTTCCTGCTCTCATGCTGCCATTGCGCTGGCGAGATCGTCGGCGTGCTGGCCGGTGCAGGCCGAAGTCCGGCAAGACTTCGATAGCGTGCAAGTGGTGGATCAGTCGCCTCGCGTGCGTCCACTCCGCATCGTCCACGTCAGCCCAGCCTATACACCGCTCGTCGGCGGAGCCGAACGACTGCTGCAGTCGGTGTCCGAACGGCTCGTTGAGCGCGGGCATGACGTCACCGTCCTCACGTTCGATTGTGCGACGCTGTCTGACCTCGGTGCGGCACGACGCGGTGGGTTGCCAAAGCAAGAAACGCTCAACGGCGTCCGCGTGATTCGAGTGGATCCTCACGGGGGCCGATGGGACGGACTGCTGCAATGGTGGTTGCGCCAGCGTGGCGCGTGGCGAGCGACCGCTTTGCTCTTTCGGGATGAGGGCCTCTGGCCATTGTCGCTGCCGAGCGGGATCCGGATGGTGCTTCCGCTGTCGCGGCTCGAAGCAGACGTCGTCACGTCGGTGAATTGGGGCTTCAGCTCGTCGTACTGGGCGTGTCCTCCGCGACGTTTTCGCCGTGTTCCTCGCGTGGCGGTTCCCGTTCTGCACATCGCGCAGGAATGGGCGAACAATCCGATCTATTCCGGCATGCTGCGCGATTGCGACGCGGTGATCGTTTGCACGGATGCGGAGCGCGACTTCGTGCAAGCACGAGGCGGAAAGGCGATCGCCGTCGCCGGCGCGGGTGTGGACCCGAGCCGCTTCGAGTGTCCCGATGGCGCCCGCATCAGAGCGTGCTACGGAATCGGCGATCGGCCGGTGGTCGGATTCGTCGGACGACAGGACACGCCGAAGGGCGTTCCCACGCTGATCGACGCGATGCGCATCGTGTGGCGACAGTCGCCGAATGCGATGCTGCTCATGGCGGGGCAACGCGCGCATCGAGAGAAGAGCGTTACCACGCAGCTGGATGAGCTCACACCCGCCGACCGAGCGCGCGTCATTCTCATCGACGATTTTGCCGATGAGGACGGACCCTCGATCATGGATGCGTGCGACGTGCTCGCGCTCCCGTCGGCGGAGGAATCGTTCGGCATGGTGATGATCGAAGCGTGGATGTGCGGCAAACCCGTCATCGGTGCCGACATCCCGTCGACGCGCTGCATCATCGACGCCGGAGTCGACGGATCCATCGCGAAGCCATACGATTCGGCGGATCTGGCAGAGAAGATTCTCGAACTGCTCGCCCACCCGGCGAAGCGCGCGGCGTTCGGCGAGCGCGGCCGGGCGAAGGTGCTGTCGCGTTACACGTGGGACCACGTGACGGACGTCTGGGAAGCGAC
>DASVYG010000446.1:0-2416 GCA_036392315.1 Gemmatimonadaceae bacterium | reverse complement strand
GTCCGGATCGATACCACGGGCGCTCACAACGTCATCCGTCGCCTCGACCTCGCGACGCGAGCGACGTCGACGCTCGGCCCGACGCTCGTGGGCCGCACGGCACATACGTGGCTGCCCGGCCATCAGATAATTCTCATGGCCAAGGGCAGCACGCTCTATGCACGGACCGCACGAGATACGACGTGGCGCGCCGTCGCTACCTTCGACAACCCGGAGTTGCGCGGCGCCACGGCGTACGTCGTGAGCCCCAACGGCGACAAGCTGATTCTCACGTCGCCCAAGCGACTCGGATTGGCGACGATCTTGCGCGATTCGCTCGAGGCGGGCCGCACCGGCACCGAGGTCGCGGCCATGGCGATGAAGTGGCGCGATGCCGGGACGCTTGGCGACGTCGAGCTCACCGAGGGGCCGATCAGCGCGCTCGGCGACGAGCGGCTTCAAAAGCGACATCCGGCCGATGCGATCGCTATGCATACACTTGCGACAACCCTCTTCCCGCAATCCTATCGTGCATTCGCACGGCTCGGCGATGCGCAACGCGCGAGCGGTGACAGTGAGGCGGCGATTACCTCGTACAAGAAAGCGCTGGCACTCAATCCGCGGTCGACCGACGCCGAGCGAGCCGCGGCGGCGGCCGTCGAACGGAAGTTGGGGCCACCGTAACGCACGGGTCATTAGAGATCGTCAACGCGACAGGCCGAGTGGGGCCCGCAGCCCGCAATGCCGGAACTATTCCTGGAGGGAGACAGCATGGATCCGAAGCCCGATAGCGTCGCGCGAACGCCGGCATCCGAGATCAACCGTCGTGATTTCCTCCACGGCGCAATGACCACCGCCGCGGTCTTTGCCATTGGTCCGCACTCATCGATGTTCGTGGCGTCGCCGAAGGACGACGTGATCGCCAAGATCGCGGGCCAACACGACCAAACCGTGAAGATGCTTCAGGACTGGATCGCGCTGCCGTCGATCGCCGCCGAGAATCGCGGCTATCCGCAAGGCGCCGAGTACATGGCGCGTCTCGCGCGCGACGCCGGATTTCAGCGCGTCGAGCTCGTGCCGACCACAGGCAAGCCGGGTGTCTTCGGCACGCTCGACGCCGGCGCGCACGACTGGGTCGCTCTCTATTTCATGTACGACGTCAAGCAATTCGACCCCGCCGAGTGGAGCTCGCCGCCGCTCGAGGCGCGACTCGTCGATAAGCCGGGCGTCGGCAAGGTGATCGTCGGCCGCGGCGCAACGAATGAGAAAGGGCCACAGGTGGCTTGCCTCGCGGCGCTTCACGCATTCAAGGCTGCGGGCCAGAAGCTCCCTGTCAACCTCGTGCTCATCTGCGAAGGCGAAGAGGAGATCGGATCGCCGAGCTTTTCGCAGATCGTCTTGAAGCCCGATGTGGAGGCGGCGCTGCGCAAGTGCCTGGGCGTCGTCATTCCATTCGGCAGCCAGAGCCTCGACGGATCGGTCGAGATCAACCTCGGCGCCAAGGGCGTGGTCGAGCTCGAGCTCGTGTCGAGCGGCGAGAAATGGGGACGCGGACCGAAGCACGATGTGCATTCGAGCCTCGAGGCACAGCTGGACAGTCCGTCATGGCATCTCGTGCAGGCGCTCAACACGCTCGTGGCCGCCGACGGTCACACGCCCGCGGTCGCCGGATTCTTCGACAAGGTGCGGCCGTTGTCGGCGAGGCAGAAGCAGATTCTCGAAGCCGCGATCCCCAAACGCAACGAAGCGTTGACTAAGAAGTCGCTCGGCGCGGAGCATTGGTTCAAGGACGAATCATGGCACGACTCCCTGGTGCGTCTCGTGACCCAGCCGACGATCAACATCGAAGGGCTGGTCGGCGGCTACACGGGTGCCGGCGGGAAGACAATTCTTCCCCACCGCGCGGTCGCGAAGATCGACATGCGGCTCGTTCCCGACATGACGGCGAATGGAACGCTCGCGTTGCTCAAGGAGCACCTCGCGAAGCACGGCTTCGGCGACATCGAGGTGAACATGAGCGGCGGCTACGATCCCACGGAGACGGACCCCGATTCCAAGTTGGTGAAGGCGCAGATCGCGGCGTACAAGGAGCAGTCGGTGGATCCGCTGCTGTGGCCGCGCTTGGCGGGGTCGTGGCCGGGTGTGAAGTTCACCGGCGCGCCGCTCAAGCTGCCGGCGGGACAGTTCGGGCTCGGTCACGGCGATGGAGCGCATGCGCCGGACGAGTATTGGATCGTCGAGTCAGCGAACCCGAAAGTGTCGGGAATGGATGGAGCGGTGCGTTCGTTTGTCGAGTTCTTTTACGCGTGCGCGTAGCGACGACGAGCGCACGACGTCGTCCGCCGCCACTCTACCCGAAAAAGCTCGCCTACGCTACTCTCTCCGACCGTACATTGCGACGGCTTTCGCCAGGAGGTCGCGTCACCAGATCGTGGAA
>DASVYG010000445.1:0-6490 GCA_036392315.1 Gemmatimonadaceae bacterium | reverse complement strand
GGTGAGATTGATGACCTGCTGGTCGGCTTCGACCTGCGCGAAGTCGGTATTGACGGTGAGGTCCGCCGTGAGCGAAGTGGAGATCGCAAGCTTCGCGTCCGCGCCGATCTTCCCGGTTGGCACACCGTGTGTGACGCGTTCACCCGCCACATTGAACGATGGCTCGACCGCCTGAGCGAGCGTGAAGGGTCTGAGCTCGACATCACGGCCGCGCGTCAGTGCGCCCACACCCGACAACTCACCCTCGGCGGCGAGTTGCATGAGCCCCTCCGTTCGTCGCCATCCGCTCCAAAGGGCTTCCTCGTTCTTGCGGCGAATGATGCGGCGGATGTTGAACCCGAAAGTGCCGTTCGTGTCGGAGTTGAAGCGCAGCGACCGTAGCGGAATTCTGAATTCGGCGGACCAACCGTCGGCACTCCGGTTCGTGGTCACGTCCCAGATGCCATTCCAATCCACGTTGACGTCGGCTCCCGTCACCTGCGCGTCCCACATGGCGCCGTACGGGTTGGTCGAAAAAAGAAAGGCGGATCGGTGGTCGTGGTAACTGTCGATGAGGACGGTGACATTGTCGTCAGACGAGAGATCGGCATCGCGACGAAGTTGCGTCGCAACGATCTGCTCGGGCGCATCATCGTGGGCGGCAACCTGGACGATCAGGAGATCGCCGCGTCGCGAAACGTGCACCGTAGTGCGCTCGCTCGCGGGCGCGCCTTCGGCTGGGTCTCTCTGCCGAAGCACGGTGATCGAGTCCTGTGCCGAAACGACGAGGCGCGACGGCCCGCCACCGTGGTTTGACTCGATGGTCTGCGAGGCTCCCGGTACAGACTTCATCAGCAGTATCATCGCGACGACGGTCGCGATTGTCGTACACGGCGCGCGAAGCATGGATTGCTCTTCGTATGTGTGTCATCATTAGTCGCGCGACCGCTGATATTCTTACACGCGTCATCCGAGTGCTGTTCGCGTACTTCGCGCGCCGCTTCTCATTTGTCTCGCGTGTCTCGAGATTCTTACAATCGCGACGTGGATGTTGACTCCCGCTGCGGCACCCGCTGAATTGGATCGGCATCAGACGCCCACCAATGAGCGAGGAAGACTTTCACCGGGTCATCGCGCAATATGCTCGGCCGCTCGCGCGCGTCGCGGCCGGCTATGCCGCGCAACCGAATCAACAGGAAGATCTGCTGCAAGAGATCTACTTCGCGCTGTGGCAGGCGCTGCCGACGTTTCGGGGCGAATCGCGCGAGCTGACGTTCGTCTTGAGCGTGGCGCACAACCGGGGCATCTCGTTCGCCGCTCGCGCGAATCGTACCGCCTTCACGAAACTGCCGGATGGTATTCCGGACCCCGGTGTGAATCCGCACGTCGAGCTCGAACGGCGCGAGCGGATCGAGCTGCTGTACGCCGCGATGCGCCGGCTGCCGGCGAGTCAGCGCCAAGCGCTGATGCTTCATCTCGAAGGGCTCAGCGGAAAGGAGATCGCCGCCGTCCAAAGCACGACCGAGAACAACGTCAACGTGAGACTCAACCGCGCCCGCGCGGCGCTGCGAGACATGCTCGGTACCCATGAACGAGATTGAAGATGACGGATCCGAACGTACCCTTTGATGCCTCGACGGAATGGCGCGACCATGGGCCGCCGAATTTCGTGGAGGCGGCCTCGTTGGAGCGTGTTCGCAGAGTACACAGGCATGCCGCGATCGAGAGGCTCGCGACGCTGGCGTTGCCACTCGGCGCACTATTGCTCGTCGCGGCGGCGCTGCGGCACGCGAGCAACCATACGGAGCGCTGGCTCGGCGGCCTCGCGGCGATCGGTACGGCCGTGGCGTGGATCTCCTACTTGGCCTTTCGAACCGCCGAGCGACGCGCTCTAGCCGCCTCGTCGCCCGAGTTCATGTCGGCGGTGTTGCGGCGCCGGCGAGGCGAGCAACGCCTCGCGGTGTTCGTCGACATCACACTCGCGTTCGAGCTCGTGTTTCTCGTCCCGTGGTGGGTGGGGGGCATTGGCAAACACGCGAGCGAGCTTCTCTCGCCGATTGTCATCCTCACACTTTGGACGCCCGCGGTCGCGATCCTGCTGATCGGAGTCTGGTCCGCGCGGCTGTGGCGAACGGCGCGCCGAGACATACGCGCGATGCAGAGGATGGCCGCCGAGTTCAACGATGACGAGCCAGCGGATGCCGTCACAAGGCGCTAATCATGAGCGGCGTCCCGACTGAGGCGTCAAGCGTATGAGCGCGCGCGGCCTTCGCGAGTTGGTCGGACCATGTCCACAAACGCGCCCATTCCCTCTCATCGAGAAGCCCGTCGTCGGGCGAGAGTTGCCTGAAGCGACGGATCTTCATGAAGAGCACGGACGCTGGATCGTTCGGTGAAGCCTCGCGCATCGCGCGGAACGCCGACTTGGCGGCGTCCTCCGGCATCTGGCCGAGGAGCGGGTCGAGGATCAGAGGAACGATCCATTTCATCCACCAGGGTCCCTGGCGTCGAATGTTCGTTTTCACGGGGCCCAGCTTGAGGCAGGCAATCGAGACACGCGCGCTGGCCGGCGATTCGTGAACCCGCTGCGCGAGACTCAGCGCGAACAGGTCGTTCGCCAGACAGAACTGGCGAACCGCGCGAATCACGCTGAATCGCGCGCGCAAGCTCGGGTCGGCGTAGTGGATTCGTCGGCCGCGCGCGGCGCCATTCACGAGGAGAAGATGAGATGGATCATCCCGACGACCCGCTGCCTCCAGCAAGGGCAGTAGAGCTCGCGCGAGCTCGAATCTGCCGAGAAAGTTCGTCGCGAACATTCTCTCGAGTCCTTCGTTGGTCAGCTCGCGCGTCCGGAGAACAACGCCGGCGTTGAGGATGAGCGTGTCGAGCGAGGTGCATCGTTGGGTGATCGCCACCGCGAGCGCGTCGATGCCCTGTACCAGACTCAGGTCGGCCTGGATGAAGTCGACGCGCTCGTTCGATGTGCTCGCGCGCAACTCTCGCTCGGCCTGCCGGCCCTTGGCTTCGTTGCGACCCACGATGATCGTGCGATGCCCCATCGCCGCAAGCTCGCGCGCGATGACCTTCCCGATACCATCGGTGCCGCCCGTCACGAGCGACGTTCTCTGTCGATGTGAGCTCATGCCCACGTAGACCGCGCACAACGCGCGTCTGTGACAGTCGAACGGCGTCACACTCGTTGTGGCCGGCGCGATCGCGGCGTTCCCGGCGGCGATGTTCCTCGCTAACCGACGTAGGCATCTAGCGTTCCGGGCTAGCGCTACTTTGGCGCATCCACATAGCGAAGACGCGCTCCGCTCCGGCGCTGAGTGGTCTCCGCCGCGAGGATGGCGCGTGAGCGTTCACCGATCACATACCGCGTAACGATCGCGGGATCAGCAAAACGCACGATCCACCCCGGCTCCCGTTCGGGCGACCGATCTCTGGCCACAACGGTCATCGTGTCGTGTTCCACTGCTTCGTCGTTCTCCGAGAAGAGCGGCACGACAGTCGTGAATGCCGGCCTGAGCGGCAACGATCGCACGAGGAGTTCGACTTCGCTGAACGCGAACACATCTTCCGGAAACGTCAGGTCGATTGTTCGCGCGGCCGAATCAACGTGTTGTACCGTTCCCCGCACTCGATTCCCGAGGAATTGATAGTCGCGCGTAACGCCGCGATACGACAGCCACTCTCTGACGGGAACGAGCCCGTTCCGCTCGACCACGAGACTATCGATCGACGAATAGGGCGCGGGCCAACTCGAGGTGACGAGCACTCTGTTTGGAGCTCCGGCTACTGACTTCAAGCTCCAGGTTTTCTCGGACATCGGGCGTTCGACCGAGTCGGCAGCACCCTGAATCGTGACACGTAGCCGCTGCGCTTCGTCGCCGAACGCGGGCGGGTTGAGGAGCGCGCTCCGGGGCCCGAGCCGCTCGGCTGATGCGTCCGGGCGTTGCGACGGGCGAAATGTTCCGCATCCCACGACGACGGCACTCAGAGTCCACACCAGCACGCGCATTGTCACTCGACGACGGTTGGAAGTTCGATCATGATACTGCGTCGTCGCGGGCGATGCTGTTGGGAAATTGTCAAGAACGAGGCAGTGCCCATCTGCCCACGTTTGCATTGAAGATCTATCTTGATCGACCCGAGCGGTCAGATGGCGACACCGATTCGTCGAAGCGTTGCTGCTTGCTCCCGCTCGATGCGCCATGTGTTGAACTGCTTGAATCCGGGTGCGGTCGTGACGTGGAGCGCGAGTGCGCCGCGCCAGGTGGGTCGAATTACCCGCGCGGCACGGTCCTCGTAGGAGTAGCCGCCGCTGAGCTTGAAGTCCCGCTCTTTGCGCTCGAACTCGACCTGGTACTTGATCGGGTCACCGAGGTCGAACGCGACGACCTTCGTTTCGCGCCGCTCGGCGACGAGGCGTCGGTGGGCACGATAGAGATCTGGCGGCTCTTGCAGCCGCGGCAAGCGCGTTGTCGTGACACCGGGCATGGAGCCGTACGGGTCGCGCATCTCGAAGTTCGACGTCCACTGCTGTGTGCCGTCGGCGAACGTGGTGCGGAACTCGGTGCGACGCAGAACGGTCGTCATGGTCGCCATTTCGGTCACGACGCCGGCCACTGATGCGATATCTCCGGTCTCCGGTCGATCGTATAGTTGTATGAAGATGTCCGTACGCCGAGACTGGCTGCGCATCCGGAATGGAGGCCGCGGCCGGAATCCCACCGCGACCAGGCCCGCCTCCACCTCCGCGAAATAGCCGATCAGGTCGTTGGGAAGCGCGATCCCGGAGCCATCACAGTACTCGCATACGACGTCGATGGGCGTCTTCACCATTCGTCGAATGACGAAAGGCGCAAGCCACCAGGGAAGAGTACAGAGCAGCACGACGGTGATCACCGACGTGGAGTGATGCAGTGAGCCGGCATACCCGGCAACGTCGCCAATCATGGTCGCTCCCCCTTATGCCTTCGCGCCATCTTGAAGACGGAGGGACTCCCGGCGAGGTCACGAGCCCGAACCCTTGAACAGCTCACGAACGAACGAACGCCAATGGGCCCGATGCCGGGCACGAAGAGCCGACGGAGTGAGCGCGGCGGAACAACGCTGTCGCCTCTCATCCGAGATGGGGCGAGTCAATGATCCGCCGAGCGACTCGAGGGCGAGCGCCGTGACGTCGAACAACGTGCCCTCCTCGCCAACGAACCCTTGAACATGCACGCTGTGGTGATCACCGTCGACACGGCCGCCGTTGAGAATACGATGTGCCTGATCGGCGAGACCGGGATCGATCGCCGCGAGTGCAGCGAGCGTTGCCTCATCGGGTTCGCGCGGAACCCACGGCCGATACGAGTAGACTTTGACGCGCTCGCGATTCACGCAGGCGAACGAGAGCTCACCATGCATCGCGAACACGGTCGACGTCACTTCCGGCGCCGAATCGCGCACCGACACCTCGAGACCGGAGCGCCGCGTCATCTCCGCGGCGATGCGAGCGAGATCGGGCACTTGTCCGGCAAACACAGCGCTGGTGTGAGTGATTCCCATGGGTCGACCTTTTGTGTTCGTCCGAGGCACAGCTCGCGGAACCACGCTTGCCCAAATGCCGACGCAGCTAGAGCCGTGTTCTCCCCACGCCGGGAATCCTATAACCTTATTCGAAGTTTCTCGCACGAGTACCCACCCCGAGCCCGCCCTTCGATCGATGCCTGACGCTCGCCCGTGGTATAGAGAACCCGAAACATTCATCGCGATCGCTGCGCTGGTCGTCAGCGTGTCGGCCGTTGTCGTGGGCATCTACGAAGCCTCGTTACAGCGCGCGCACGATCGTGCCGAGGTCTGGCCGCATATCGAGATCGCGACGTTCATCTCGCTGAACGGAGCCTCGGTAAGTCTGGAAAACAACGGGATCGGACCGGCGATCATCAAATCGATCGTCGTCACGGTCGACGGGCGTTCTCGCCGCGACTGGCCGGACGTGGTTCAGGCGCTTCTCGCCAGAACGGAAACGAATGTTGCGACTTCCTCCGTCGTCAGCCGCGGTGTTCGAGCGGGTGACAAGGTCGAGATGCTCGGCCTACCGCACGACCTGGTGCCCGCGGACTTCTGGAAGTCGATCGCTCGAGTCGGCGTCGTGGTGTGCTATTCCTCGGTGTTCGACCAGTTCTGGGAGGTGACCGACGCACACCTCGGCAGCGCAAGCACGTGGCGAGCGGTCGACGCGTGTCCTGCGCCGGCGCCGGGTACCGACTTCTGACGTGGGGCGCTCTCATTCCTCGCGTAACGAGACCATCGGATCTACCAGCGCCGCTCGGCGCGCCCATAGCTACGCCGCGGCGCGGCCGACGCCGGCGGCAGGCTGTCGAGTGAGATCCAGCGGCCGCGCGACTCCCTCCAGTCGAGATGCATGATCGGATGGATCTCCCAAAGGGTCGCCCGACTATGGCCAACGCTTTCGGGATGCATCTGGTCGAGCATGAGCCATCCGCGGATGCGAACGCGC
>DASVYG010000444.1:0-9327 GCA_036392315.1 Gemmatimonadaceae bacterium | reverse complement strand
ACTGGACGGCGAAACCTTCGAGGTCGGATGGAACGAGCGGCGTGTGTTCGATCTCTACTCGCTGATCTCGAATACCATGCCGCAGGACAAGCCCGGCAGCCTGCGCGACGACCAGTACATCGACGTCATCGCTTATCTCCTCCAGCGCAACCACGTCCCGGCGAGCAGCGTCGCGTTGCGCGCGGACACAACCGCGATGCGGGAGGCACGCATCGACGTCAAGCCGGTGGGGACTGGTCAATGAGCTGTCGAGTTGTAGTGATGGCGGTCGGCACGATCGCGACGTCGCTGCACGCACAGGCCACGATGCAGCCGACCAACGACGCGCCGAATCCCTATCAGACCATCACCGACTGGGCCAAGATGCCGGAGGGGCGACCGTGGGGCTCGACCAGCGCCGTCGCCATCGACCGGGACGGCGTGAGCGTGTGGGTCGCCGAGCGATGCGGCACCAACAGTTGCGCCGGATCGAATTTGGATCCGGTGCTCAAGTTCGACTCCACGGGTAAGCTCGTGGCACATTTCGGCGCGGGACTCATGCTCGCGCCGCACGGCATCTTCGTCGACCGCGACGACAACGTCTGGGTGGTCGACTGCGCGTGCACCGGCGGCGGCCGCGGGCGCGGCGCGCCTCCACCGCCGGCGGACGCGACGCCCAAGGGCCACCAGATCTTCAAGTTCAGCCCCGCGGGCAAACTCTTGATGACGCTCGGCAAGGCGGGTGGCGGACGCGATACGTCCTACTTCTTCCAGCCGAACGCGGTGCTCGTCGCGCCCAACGGCGACATCTTCGTGTCCGAAGGGCATTCGTCGGCGCCCGGCAGCACAGCTCGGCTATACAAATTTTCTAAAGACGGAAAGCTGATCAAGATCTGGGGAGCGCTCGGTCACGGCAACGGCGCGGACGACTACGATCAGCCGCATGCCCTGGCGATGGATTCGCGGGGACGTCTGTTCGTGGGCGATCGCGGCAACAATCGGATCAAGATTCTCGATCAGGACGGCAATCTGCTCGACATGTGGTATCAGTTCAGCCGTCCGAGCGGCGTGTTCATCGACGCGCAGGACAACATCTACGTCGGCGACTCCGAGTCGGGCTCCGTCGGCAGCGGCCGCACTCGCACGTGGAAGCGCGGGATTCGCATCGGCAGCGCAAAGGATGGATCGATCCGCGCGTTCATTCCCGACCCGGTCGACGTGGCAACGAACACCAGCTCGGCCGAGGGGGTGACGGCCGACCCGCGGGGCGTGATCTATGGCGCGGAGGTGGGTCCGACGATCTACGGACCCGACGCTCCGCCGCACTCGCTCAAGCGATACATCAAGCGTTGATCGACCGCGATTATTTTCGCGGTAGCGTCAACGCGATGAGCGAGGTGTGCTCGCCCTGCCCACTCGCGAACACGATGTATTGTTTGCCCTGATACAGGAACGTCATCGGTACCGCCGTGTTGACGCTTGGAATCGCGACCGCACCGACCTGCTTGCCCGTCGCCTTGTCGAACGCGTAGAGCCGCGGTGGGACCACCGGGGCGCCCGCGCCGCCTCGGCCACCACCGGCACGTCCGCCCGCGCGTCCGGCACGGCCTCCGCCGGGTGCGCCGGAACGTCCCGTGCCGTGGATGACCAGCGTCTTCGTCGTGATGACTTCAGGCTGCCCGCCGAGTGCCGGCACGCGCGGCAAGCTCACGCCGGCGAACAGCGGGTCCTCGCTGGTGAGCTGGCGCCACGCGTTGCCGTTCGGCACCCACCATTTCTTGTCGCCGGTATTGAGGTCGTAGGCGGTAATGCCGCCCATCTCCTTGAATTTGAGAATTGGTATGCCGCCGATCGTCGTCGTGGCGCGCGGCTGAAATGCCCCGGGGCCTTCGTCCACGCTCGCGTAGTCCTTCGGTTTCGGTAGCGCGCCGGGAAGGCCACAGCTGTCGTGCGGCTGGCTGTACCGATGCTCGGAGCACGGGTCGTGTTGGACCTCGATCGTATTCAAGCCGCTTTGCGCGCCGACGTAGAGCATGCCCGTCTCCGGATCGGCTGCCGCGCCGCCGTCGATGTTCACGCCGCCGCTCGCGCCCGGTGCATACCATGAGCAATGATACTGCGCCGGACCCTTGGCGCCCTTTCCGTCGGCAGGTGATGGTGGGATGAAGTACGGACCCATGCGGCACTTCTTGGCCAGCGCAAGCGCCGAGTCCTTGATGGCCGGCGTGTAATCGATGAGATCCGCCTCGACGAGACCTTGCTGCGCGTACGGCGCGGGCCGGGTGGGGATCGGTTGCGTCGGCCACGTTTTCTCGCCGGGCACTTCGCTCTGGAGCGTCGGAGTTTCTGGCATCGGCCAGATCGGCTCGCCGGTCGTGCGATCGAGCACGTAGACCCAGCCTTGCTTCGTCGTCGACGCGATGATCTTTCGAGGCTGGCCGTTCACCGTGACGTCGAGCAGGTTGGGCGCCATCGGCACGTCGTAATCCCAGACGTCGTGGTGCACCATCTGGAAATGCCATTTCCGCTTTCCAGTTTTCACGTCGATCGCGACGACGCCGTTCGCGAACAAGTTGCTGCCGGGCCGGTAGCCGCCATACTCGTCACTCAGTCCTTCGCCGACTGGGATGTAGACGAGACCCAGATCGGGATCGGCGGTATACGTGGCCCACGCGTCGGCCTTGCCAACGCCGACGCTGCCGATCTTCGACCCCTTCTCCCACGTCTCGGCACCAAACTCGCCCGGCTGCGGAATGAGATTGAACTTCCAAAGCTGCTTGCCGGTGTGCACGTCGAACCCGCGGATGAAGCCGGGAATGTTGTGCAAGCGAAGCGGATAGTACCCGTGCATCGACGAATTGCCGACCACGATCACGTCGCCGACCACAATGGCCGGTGAGCTGTTCGCGATCTGGCCGTTCGCCGGATCGATGCCCATGGTACCGTCGGCACCGGTCATCGTCTTCGAGTTCCACTTCTCGCCTGGCTTGGCGCGCCGCGCCGGCGCGGCTTCGCTGATGATGAGCGGACCGTCGTCGTCGACAGCAAGCGGAACGAGGGGATAGCCCAGGCCGGTCATGAGATCGACGACGCCATCCTTGCCGAACTTGGGATCGCCCTTGCCCGTCGTCGCATCGATTGACGCGAGATGATAACCGGGAGTGACGACGATGACCCGTTCGTTCGTGCCGTCGGTCCAGTAGGCCAAGCCGCGTCCGGCGAACTGCCGCACCGCCTTCTGCCAGCGAATTCCCTCGTCGATCCCCCACTGCCACAGCGTCGCGCCCGTCGCGGGATCGATGGCAAATGCTTTCCGCCGGTTGGTGGCGACGGTAAAGACTCGGCCGTTCGCATAGAGCGGCGTCGTGCGATAATACTCGTCCTCGCCGTATTGGCCCGCGTTCCACTGCCACGCGACCTGCAGCGAGTCGAAGTTGTTGGCGTTGATCTGATCGAGTGCCGAGTAGCGCGTGCTCCATGCGTCGGCGCCCCAATAGCGCCACTCGCCCGGCTTGTTGGCGCGGACGAGCGCCGCGCCTTGTTTCGCGCTCGACTGCGATGCGTGAACGAGGAACGCACCGCCGGCGATGACGACACCGGCTAACGCCGTTCCGACCTTGCGCACACCGATCGCTCTCCAACGTCGCCTCATGGTTTCTTCCTCTTTGCGGTAGAAGGAGCGCTGCTGCGTTTCGTCTCGATGCGAATCTTCTTCAGCGAGTCCGCGTCGGGCGGAAGCTCTTCTTTGCCCGCGGGCATCGCGTTCATCTTGAGCAGGTACGCCATCACGTCGGCCACGTCGTCGGGGCCGAGGCTCCCCGGATCGTTCTTCGGCATTCTCGTGCTGACATACAGGAACAGGTCCGACAGATGCTTGCCGCGCCACCATTTGGTGAACGTCGCGCCGGTGTGCGACGCCGGCGTGTGACACGACCGACAGCTTCCCGCGTATACGTCCTTGCCACGGCTCGCCTGCTCGTCGGTGTACACTCCGCTCAGCGTCGACGGCGAGTTCGCGGCGCCACCCGCGCTCACGGTCGACGCTTTGCCCGTCTGCGCCGCGACGTGACTCGGACCACGCACAAGCATGCATGCCGCGACGGCGATCGTCCACCCGAGCCGCATCAGTCGCCGTCCGTTCGCGGCACGAACATGGGCGCCGCGGCGCGCTTGTCCCCAGCGCGCACGAGACGACTGTACAGCTCGTACATCGCCCAGCCCGCGGCCACGACGATCAGCACGAGCATGAGCGCGCGCATCGCACTCGCCAGGAATGCGAGATCGAGGGCCGGCCATTGGACGCGATACTCCCGCAGGATCGCGCCGCGGTCGAGCATCCAATGCCACGCCGTGTGGGCGACGATCGCCGACAAAATGATCGTCCCCATCCGCTCGGCCACGACGTGCTTGAAAAGCAAGGCCAGTGCGGGAATCGCCAGCGCGATCACCAGCAGCTGGCCGAGCTCGACGCCGATGTTGAACGACACGAGCGACGTGGCCAGGTGCGCGCCGGCGAACTGCATCGATTGCCGTAGCGCGAACGAAAAGCCGAAGCCATGCACGAGACCGAAGCCGAAGGCGATCAACCATCGTCGCTCGAGCTTGGGACCAACGATGTTCTCGAGCGCCATGTACACGATCGAAATCGCGATCAGAACTTCGATGAGCGGCGGGAACCACAGCGCGTCCGGCGCGAGCCCAACCGCCGAGGCCATCAGCGTGATCGAATGCGCGACGGTGAACGACGTGACGATCGCGAGGAGCGGACGAATCTTCCGGAATGGGATGACCAGGCAGAAGATGAACAGCAAATGATCGATGCCGTCGAGGATGTGCGCGAAGCCCAGCTCGATGAACCGCAGCGCCGCTTGATGCCAGCGCGGATCGAGCCGCACGAGTCCCGGATCGCCGAGATACTCGAAGGCACGTTCGGGCCCGTTGGGTGGAACGAAGCGCAGCACGGTCGTCGTGCGCACGCCGAGTCGCGCGAGCGCGGGTTGGATCGAGAAGTGAGCGCGGTCCGACGTGATGGGATACTCGAGCACGACGTCGAGCATCGCCTGCTTCCACATCAGCTGGGTGTCGGGCGCGAGTGGCTCACCGGTCGTGTGGGCGAGCGCGCCGGCATAGCTCGAGTAGGACCGGTCCGACGGCAGCGACACTTGTGTGGCGACGATCTTCGGCGTGCCGACCCGCGTGTCGTTCTCGTAGAGCTCGATCTCGTCGGCGAGCCACAGCTTCGCCGCGTCGGTGAGCAGCGGCTTGGCGCGCGTCAGGTCCAGGTAGCCTGGCCCCACGAGCGGAAAGTTCACGTCGCGCATGGCCTCGAGCGGCACGCGCATGACGACGCGGAGGCGCTGTCCTTCGGGCTTCACGAACGCGAGCACCGTGACGCTGCTCGGGATGTCGTGCGCAAAGGTCGGCGTCGCGCACACGATCGACAGCGCCACGGCCAACATGACCGCGACACCTGGACGGATGAGACTCTGACGTCGTAGAATCACGCACTTGCTCCTGGACGACCGAACATACATCGCGGGCGAGGACGGTGGAACGGTGGAACGGTGGAACGGAGGATTCATGAGGCGACGTGGTCTGCTGCTCGGTGGTACGGTCCTGCTGTCGGCGTCGTCGGCGGCATTGGCACAGCGCACGCCGACCAAGGCGCCACGATTCGAGGTGGATCCGCTGTGGCCGAAGCCGATGCCCAACCGATGGATTCTCGGATCGACCGTCGGCGTGGCCGTCGACGCGCACGATCACGTGTTCGTCGTGCATTTGACCGACAGCTTCACGCCGCGCACCGAGATCGGTTTGGCGACCAATCCGCCCACGGGTGAATGTTGCGCGCCGGCGCCCAACGTCTTGGAGTACGATCCGGCCGGCGCACTCGTTGGACATTGGGGTGGACCGGGCCAAGGCTACGATTGGCCGGAGATGAACTCGGGTCTCGCCGTCGACGACGCCGGTAACGTCTGGATTGGCGGCGCCGGCGGTGCCGATTCGAGAATTCTCAAGTTCTCGCACGACGGCAAGTTCATCGCGGAGTTCGGCAAGGCGGGCGCCGCGGTCGCCGCCGCGACGGGTGGGCGAGGCGCGGATACGGCGTACGCCGGAGTTTCGCCGGGGCGTGCCGGCGGCCGGGGCGGTCGCGGCCGTGGTCGAGCGTCGACACCCGCGCTGCCGGCGAATAGCCAGAGCATGGACAGCTTCGGCGGACCGGCTGGCTTCTCGTTCGACGCGAAAGCGAACGAAGCATTCGTGGCCGACGGCTACCGCAACCACCGCGTCGCGGTGATCGACATGACCACTGGCGCGATCAAGCGGTTCTGGGGCGCGTACGGCAACAAGCCAGACGACTCCGACGCGGGCCAGTACGATCCCTCGGGTCCGCCGCCCAAACAGTTCGGCGCGCCCGTGAGTTGTGCGAAGCTCTCGAACGACGGATTGGTCTATGTGTGCGACACGCACAACGACCGCATTCAGGTCTTCAAGAAGGACGGATCGTTCGTGAAGGAAAAAGCCATCGCGCCGAAGACGCTCGGCACGGGCTCCGTGTGGGACATCGCGTTCTCGCGCGATCCGCAGCAGCAGTACCTCTACGTGGCCGACGGAATGAACATGCAGGTGCACATCGTCGACCGGCAGACGCTCGACGTGCTCACCAGCTTCGGCGACGGTGGCCGGCAGCCCGGACAGTTCTACGCCCCACATAGCGTGGCCACCGACTCGAAAGGCAACCTCTACACGACCGAGACGTACGAGGGCAAGCGCGTGCAGAAGTTCAACTTCAAGGGCGTCGGCGTCGTGCCCGCGGCCAACCAAGGCGTGCTCTGGCCAACCCGCCCGAACGGAGGAGCCAGGCGATGACGCGACGTCACAAGATCATGTTCGCGACCGCGCTCGCGATGGCGATCGCCGCGCTCGGCGTCGGTCAATCCGTGCTCGGCGCAGCGGCACGCGTTCATGCCGTGGAAGCACCGCGCTTCGAGGTCGATCCGCTTTGGCCCAAGCCACTGCCGAACCATTGGGTCTTGGGGAACGTGATCGGGGTCGGCGTCGACGCCAAGGATCACGTCTTCATCGTACATCGCAATGACACGTTCGACCGACAGACCGAGATCGGTGCCGTTGCGAATCCGAAATTGAGCGAGTGCTGCGTGCCCGCGCCGCCGGTGCTCGAGTTCGATCCCGCAGGAAATCTGGTGAAGGCGTGGGGCGGTCCCGCGCCCGGGCACGATTGGCCCGAGTCGAACCACGGCATCTCCGTCGACAACAAGAACAACGTCTGGATCGGCGGCAACGGAACGTGCCCACCGCCCGGTACTCCGGAATGTCCCGCCGGCACCATCGACTCGTTCATTCTCAAGTTCACGCACGACGGTCAGTTCCTCATGGAGATCGGCGTGCCGCATCAGACCGTGAACAGCAACAGCACGACGAGCTTCGGCCGCGTGGCGAAGATCTCCTTCGACGTGAAGGCGAACGAAGCGTTTCTCGCCGACGGCTACGGCAACAAACGCGTCGCCGTGATCGACATGGACAACGGGAAGATCAAGCGCTTCTGGGGGGCGTACGGCCACGTTCCCTCCGACTCGAACCTCGGACCGTACAACCCCGACGCGCCGCTGGCCCAGCAATTCCGCAATCCGGTGCATTGCGCCGAACCGACGCCCGATGGCTTGGTCTATGTGTGCGACCGGCCGAACGACCGCATTCAGGTCTTCAGAAAGAACGGCGAGTTCGTGAAAGAGAAGATTCTCAAGCCGCAGACGCGAGGCGACGGGTCGGTGTGGGACATCGCATTCTCTCGCGACCCGCAACAGAAGTACATCTTCCTGGCCGACGGAAAGAACGAGCGCGTGTACGTGATGGATCGACAATCGTTGGAGATCCTCACCGAGTTTGGCGATGGCGGCCGGCAGCCCGGCGAGTTCTTCGCGGTACACAGCATCGCCACCGATTCCAAGGGCAACATCTACACCGCCGAGACGTACGAGGGAAAACGGATCCAGAAGTTCGTGTACAAGGGGATGGGTATGGTCGAGCCGAACCAGGGCGTCGTGTGGCCCAAGCGGTAGCAACGTACGGCCTCGCGCACATCGCACTCACCGTTCCCGACGTCGAACGCGCGTTCGCGTTTTATGAAGCGGTGTTCGGCATGGTCGCCGTGTATCGCCGAGACGACTTGATCCAAGCGCAGACGCCGGGTGCGCGCGACGTGCTCGTATTTCAGCGGGGACATCGCGGCATCGGTACGACGGGCGGGATCGCGCATTTTGGATTTCGGCTCGTGGATCCGGCGGCGATCGACGCCGCGGCACAGCGCGTCGTTGCCGCTGGGGGAACCATCGAGGAGCAGGGTGATTTCGTGCCGGGCGAGCCGTTTCTCTACGCACGAGATCGCGACGGCTATCTGATCGAGATCTGGTACGAGCTTCCGACGCCGGTCGATCCGCCTATGGCGAACGCGAATGCGCGCTCCGCACGCGTGTCACCCGGCTGATAGTGAAGCTAGGTTCACGGATGTGAGCTTGTGTCGACAGTGCCGTGCCGTCGCCGTATTCGAGAACTCCGGTACCCCGCCACTCCGGGGTACGAACCCGCAACCACTGAGTCATGGACTCCTGGACGAAGCTGATCAACTGCGCCTCCGGTCTCGAGGCTGAGATCCTCGTCGAGCGACTCCACGCCGCGGGCATCGACGCAATGGTTCGTGGCAACGACATTGTCGGCATCTTCGGCCCGGGATTCCAAGGCACGACGGCACGCGGCGTCGATGTCCTTGTGCCGGCGTCGGCACTGGACGCGGCGAAAGAGCTGCTCGCCGACTATCGCGGCGCGAACGACTGAATTTGAGCGTGCTGTCGTACCGTCGCGATGGTCTCCTCCACCCGACGTGCGGTTTCCGCGCCGGAACTGCTCGGCGGAATCGGATCGCCGAGCGCGTACGCGACGATCACGTTCGATAGTTGATCCGACGACAACGCGAGCAGCTGTCGACGTAGCACGTGCTCGCCTTGCACGTAGACTGCGAACGGATCGAGGATCGCGTGCGGAAGCGATGCCGTGCTTTGCCGCGTGGGCGGCGGCGCGGGTCCCTCGAACACCGGCGCGACGCGAACTTCCGCCGGCAAGACAGCGACGCGGCCACCCAACGCGCGGGTGAGCGCACCCTCGAGATAGGTGCGCGTCAAACCCTGTGCCCAGTACATGAGATCGGCGCGGTTCGGCTGCGACGTCTCTCGTTCCGTGCGCACGGCGCCGGTCGGCGTGAGAAACTCGATCCATCCCTCCCACAGTCCGTCGGGCCCAACCACTCCGCACGCCTGAGGTTGGTACTCCTGC
>DASVYG010000443.1:0-88850 GCA_036392315.1 Gemmatimonadaceae bacterium | reverse complement strand
TTATTTGGTGCGCGGCCGCATCGGACTCGCCGAGTTCAGGCGCGGCGGGCTGGAACCGCTCGAAGCGACACTCGACGATTTCGCGGTGCGCCTTCGCTTGGAGAATCACACCGTCAAGCGCTCGCTCACCGATCCGCGCTTGTTCAGCGGCATCGGCAACGCGTACTCGGACGAGATTCTCCATCGCGCCAAGCTTTCGCCGGTCAAGCTCACCAGCCGGCTCGTCGACGACGAGATCGCCCGCCTATTCCAGGCGACGAAAGCGATTCTCGTGGAATGGACCGAGCGCTTGCGCGCCGAGGCCGGCGATGCCTTCCCGGAAAAGGTCACGGCGTTCCGTCCCGAGATGGCGGTGCACGGCCGATTCGGACAGCCGTGTCCCGTGTGCGGCACGCCCGTCCAGCGCATTCGCTACGCCGACAACGAGACCAACTATTGCGCGCGCTGCCAGACCGACGGCAAACTCCTCGCCGACCGCGCGCTGTCCCGGCTTCTCAAACAGGATTGGCCGCGCAGCATCGACGAAGTGACGTGACGTTGCGCCGGATCTCTACGCCGCGGTGAGAACCTCGGCCTTGCCGCCGCGGATGACGATCGTGTGCTCGTAGTGCGCCGCGAGGCATCCATTGGCGGTGCGAATGGTCCATCCGTCGTCGTCCTCGACCACCGGCGACGGGGTGTCGCTTATAATTGGCTCGAGCGCGATGACCAATCCCTCCTCGAGACGTCCCGGAGTGAATGGGCTGAAGAAGTTCGGGACCGACGGCGGCTCGTGGAGCGCGCGCCCGACGCCGTGGCCGCACATGTCGTGCACCACGGCGTGTCCCCAACGCTCGACCTCCGCTTCGACCGCGCGACCCAGCTCGGCGATTCGCGTCTGCGCTACGGCGACGGTGAATGCGCGGTCGAAGGCGGCTTTCGCGCAGCGCACGAGGTTCTGCGCGTTCGGAGTGACCGGCGGGATGACGACTGTGATCGCCGAATCCGCGATGAATCCATCGAGCTCCGCGGTGACGTCGATCTTGACCACGTCTCCCGGCTTGAGCACGCGTGCGCTCGGAATTCCATGAACGACTTCATCGTTCACACTGATGCAATTGAACCCGGGAAAGTCGTAGGTGAGCTGTGGCGCCGATCGCGCGCCGCGACGTCGCAGGAACGCCGCGCCGATATCGTCGAGCTGCTCGGTTGTCATTCCGGGCCGCACGGCCGAGCGCATCTCTCGCAGCGCCTGGCCCACGAGTTTCCCCACGGCGCGCATGGAGGCGAGATCGGATTCCGACTTAATAGTCATGGGTCATCAGAGATCCATCGTTCCGTCACACACCAGCACCGTCCGCCCACCGACCCGTGCCGCCGTCACGGCCCCGTTCTTCTTGTCGGCTTCGATTTCGAGAATGCTTGGCCGACCCATCTCGAACCCTTGCTCCACAATCCAGCGAAGCGTTCCTTGAATGCGCGCGTCGCGTTCGGCGAGATAGCCGGCCAGGGCGACACACGCGCTCCCCGTTGCCGGGTCCTCGGCCACGCCAATGCCGGGTGCAAACATGCGCGCGCGCACATCGTGCTCCGGATGCTCGGCGTCCATTGCGAAGACGAAGACGTCCTTGGTCACATAGTCGGCGAGCGCGGACTCCCATAAGTCGACTTTGATCCGCGCGCGGCCCACGGCGGCGCGGTCGCGGACCGGGACGAACAAGAACGGAGTGCCGCAGGACATGGCGGCGGCGTTCATGTCGCCGTCGAGCATGTCGCTTGGCTTGAGCGACAGCATGGCCGCGAGGGTGTCGCTCGAGGGAGGCGGGGGACCGGTCTCAGGAAGCTTCACGGCGCTGAGCTGGACGAAGTCCGGTCGGCCACCTCTGCCTCGGATGGTTACGGGCACCGGACCGACCCCTTCTTCGAACACGATGCGTGTTTCGTCGCCCGTGAGCTTGACCACGCCGATGCTCGCCAACACATACGCCGTACCAACGGTCGGGTGGCCGGCGAACGCCAACTCGCCGCCGGGCGTGAAGATGCGCACCTTGGCAGTATGGCTCGGGTCGTCTGGCGGCAACACGAACGTCGTCTCGGAGTAATTGAACTCCTGCGCGATTCGTGGCATTAGGTCAGGCTTGATCAGCCGTGCATCGGGAAACACGGCGAGCTGGTTGCCGCCGAACTTGCGGTCGGTGAAGACGTCGGCGGTGAGGTAGCGAGCGTTCATGTAGGGAAAATGTAGTCAGGCCCGGATGAAGGAACCGGCGATCCCGGTTGCGTGTCTCAACCTTGATGCTGCACGCGTCGTAGTTTATGAAGGAAGCTGTTGGCGTTTGGCCAATGGCTCGCGGCGTACGGCCAAAGCCCACGGCAGTCATGACGCACTGGCTCGAAGGAATCTTCGAATTCCTGTTCAAATACCGGCCGGCAGAGTTCGCGAAGGGTAGCCTCGCGTTCGGTGCACCGTTCTCGGTCATCGTGCTGCTGCTGGCCGCCGCCGCGATTGGAATTCCGGCGGTGATGAGCTACGCCGGCGTGCGCGGCAAGAGCACGCGACACGACCGTTGGGTGCTGGGCACGCTCCGTGTCGGCGCGTTGGTCGTGCTGATCGCCTGTCTCTTCCGTCCGATGTTGCTGCTCTCGGCCGCCGTGCCGCAGCGGAATTACGTCGGCGTCCTGATCGACGATTCGCGCAGCATGCGCATCGCCGATCGCGACGGCAAGCAGCGCAGCGACTGGGTCGAGCACCAATTCGGCGGACCCGACAGCACGCTCCTCAAAGCGCTGCGCCAGAAGTTCATCGTTCGGTTGTTTCGTTTTTCATCGGGAGCGCAGCGCGTCGACAGCGCGGCGCAACTCGCGTTCAACGCGACGGAGACGCACCTGGGCGATGCAATCGAGCAGGCGCGCCAAGAGCTCGACGGCGTTCCGGTGTCGGGCCTAGTCGTGCTCTCCGACGGCGCCGACAACTCACGCGCGCCCATCAGCGACGAGTTGCTGTCGCTCCGCGCCAAGTCGGTTCCGATTTTCACCGTCGGCCTGGGCGCCGACCGATTCGACAAGGACATCGAGATCCGCCGGGTGGAGACGTCGCACTCGGTGCTCAAGGGCGGCGCGCTCGTCGCCGAGCTGTTGATTCGGCAGCGCGGATTCGCCGGCGCCAAGGTGCCGCTCGTGGTCGAGGACGCGGGACGCATCGTGTCGCGCGATTCGATCACGATGCCGCCCGACGGCGACGTCTCGCCGGTGCGAGTCACGGTCGTCGCCCACGATGCGGGCCCACGATCGTTCACGTTTCGAATTCCCGTCCAGCCGGGCGAGCAGGTCGAGCAGAACAATTCGCAACAGGCGCTGGTCGACGTGCGCGACGGTCGCGAGAAGATCTTGTACGTCGAGGGCGAGCCGCGCTCCGAGATGCGATTCATTCGCGCCGCCGTGCAGAGCGATTCCAATCTGCAGGTTGTCGCGCTTCAGCGAACGGCCGAAAACAAATTCCTCCGTCTCGACATCGACAGCCCGGACGAATTGGCGAGCGGCTTCCCGAAGACGCGTGCCGAGCTGTTTCGATATCGCGCCATCATCCTCGGGAGCATCGAGGCGAGTTTCTTTACGCACGACCAGCTCGCGATGCTGGCCGATTTCGTGAACGTGCGCGGTGGCGGTCTCCTCATGCTCGGGGGACGCGAGGCCTTCGCCGAAGGCGGATACGCCGGCACACCGCTCGCCGACGTGATGCCGGTGGTAGTGACCGGTGACGCCGTCCCCGATTCGCTGACGTTCTTCGCCGATCTCAAGGTGTCGCTGACGCCGGCCGGTGCGGGCCACGCCGTCGCGCAGGTTGCGCCGACGATCGGCGCGTCCGAACAACGATGGAAGACGCTGCCCGCGGTGACGACGGTCAATCACATTCGCCAAGTGAAGCCGGGTGCCGTGGTGCTGATCTCGGGATCGATGCCTCCTGGCGGGCGAGCCGGCGCGCCCGGAGTGCCGCTGCGCAGCTATGAGGCGCCGGTGCTCGTGTACCAGCGTTACGGGCGCGGACTGTCGGTCGCGTTCCCGGTGCAGGATTCGTGGAGCTGGCAGATGGATCCGAACTCGCCGGATAACGACGAGACGTTCTCGCGCTTTTGGCGACAGACGCTGCGATGGCTGACGAGCGACTCGCCGAGTCGGGTGGTCGTGTCATTGGGCACGGATCAAGCAAATCCAAAGAGCCCTGTGGTCATCCGCGCGTCGGTTGCCGACAGCATCTTCGTGCCGCGCAACGACGCCAAGGTCGTGGCGCATCTCACGAGTGACAGCGGTGTCGCGCGTGATCTTCCACTCGACTGGGCGATCGATCGCGACGGCGAGTATCGCGGCACGTTCACGCCCGACCAACCGGGTGTGTACACAGTGCGGGTGAGCGCAACGCTGCCGTCGGGCGCGGTGGCGGGCGACACGGGCTATGTGCGCGTTGCCGATCTCAACACCGAGTACTACGACGCCGAGATGCGTGCCCCGCTGCTTCAGCGCATCGCGAACGAGACGGGTGGCAAGTTCTACACGCCGGCCACGGCCAAGACGCTCGCCGAAGACGTGGCGCTGAGCAAGCACGGCGTGAATGTCGTGAACCAAATGGATCTGTGGGACATGCCGGCGGTGTTCCTGTTGCTGGTCGCGCTGGTGACGGCGGAATGGTCGTATCGCAAGGCGCGAGGCCTCGCATGAGGATCTCTGGCGGTGGAACGGTGGAACGGTGGAACGGTGGAAGGAAACTGCCTCGGGGCGGCTCTCGCGTTCCACCGTTCCACCGTTCCACCGTTCCACCGAAAAACAGCAGATCCTCCATTTCGCTCAGGATGACACTCGTCGCGATGGCGTCCGTCATTGCGCTTTGCGTGCCTGTTGTGCTCAGCGCTCAGACGCATCTCGTGATCGTGAGCGGGTTGGGTGGCGAAAAGAAATACAGCGATTCGTTCGCCCAGCTCTCGTCGGCGCTCGCCGACGTGGCGGCCAAGCGGTTCGGGATTCCGGATTCCGAGATCATCTGGTTGGGCGAAGACAGCATCTCGAATCGCCCGCACTATCGCGGACAGTCGACCAAGGTCAACGTCGAGCGCGCGATCACGCAATTGGCGGGGCGCGTCGGGCCGGGGGACCAGGTGGCGATCGTGCTCATTGGACACGGCAGCGGCGAAGGTCCCGACACGAAGATCAGCATTCCAGGCCCCGATCTGAGCGCGCGTGATTTCGCGCAACTCCTTTCGCGGTTCACGACCCAAAAGATTGCATTCATCAACATGACGAGCGCGAGCGGCGACATGCTGCCGGTGCTCTCGGCGCCGAACCGCGTCATTGTGACGGCCACAAAAAGCTCGTTCGAGCGAAACGAGTCGCACTTCGCGCAGTTCTTCGTCGACGCGTTGACCAAGGACGTCGCCGATACGGACAAGGACGGACGCGTGTCGCTACTCGAGGCGTTCCGCTACGCCGTCGCCGAAACCAAACGGCTCTACGAGAACGACACGCGCCTGCAAACCGAACACGCGCAGCTCGACGACATGGGCGCCAAGAGCGGCGTCGCTGATCCTGACGGGCGAACGGGCCAAGGGGTGCTCGCTCGTCGTTTCTTCCTCGACGGTGCCTTCGCTAACCGCGCCGGTGCGAACGATCCGCAGTTGTCGGCGTTGTACAAAGACAAGTTCGCGCTCGAGGATCAGATCGACTCGCTCCGAACCCGCAAGACGGCGATGAGCCCCGACGCCTACGATGACGCGCTCGAGAATCTGCTCGTTCAGCTCGCGCGCAAGGCCAAGTCGATTCGCGAGATCGAAGGGAGGAAGTCATGAAACGCGTCGCATTGCTCGCTTCGATCGCATTCATCGGTCCGCTCACGCTGTCCGCGCAGGACGACGGACACGACGCGTTGCGCAGCGGGAAATACCAAGACGCCATCACGATGCTGTCCAAGGTGCCACCGACGGACAGCGACTGGATCGCGGCGCAGCGGGATCTCATTCGCGCCTACGCCACGATCGGCAAGTATGACGACGCCGAGAACGTCGCGCGTCGTGGCGTGGCGGCCAAAGGCGGCAACAATTTATGGAATGCGCTCGGCGAGGTCCTGCTCACGCGCGGCAAGCGCGCCGCAGCCGAGAGCGCGTTCGTACGCGCGGGCGCAGACCACGCGTCGGATAGCCTCACGGCCGCGGTGAACCTTGCCGTGCTGCACTACGATCGCGGCGAGCGCGCCCGCGCCATGAAGGAGTTCGACCACTTCATCGACGTGTACAACAGGACGGCGGGCGCCGGTCTATCGAGCGACGATCTCGTTGCCGTCGCCACAGCCGTCGAATACCTCGGCGCCAACGACCCGCAGTTGTTCAAGGATGCGCTCAAGGCGTTCGATCGTGCCATTGGCGCCGATCCGGCGAACGACGACGCCAAGGTCAAGCTCGGCGAGCTGTTTCTGCGCAAATACAACTTCGAGGAAGCGCAAAAGACGTTCGACGAAGTTCTGCAGACGAACCCCAACGATCCGCGCGCGCTTCTGGGCGCGGCCCGTCGATTGGAGAACGATGGGCAAGCCGGCGGCGATTCGCTGCTGCGCGCCGCGCTCGCCATCAACCCCGACGACGTCGAGGCGCGGACGCTCCACGCCGAGATGATGCTCAGCCTCGAGGATTACGCCGGCGCGCAGCAGGACGTCGACCGCGCGCTCAAGATCAATCCAACGGCCGAGCATACGCTCGCTGTAGCCGCGGCGATCAAGTATCTGACGCACGACCAGGCGGGGTACACCGCGCTACGCGACCGCGCGCTCGCGATCAATCCGAGCGACGCGGAATTCTATGGAACGCTCGGTGAGCTCGCGGCCGAGGTCCGACTGTATCGCGCGGCGGCGGATTTCGCCAAGCAGGGAGTGACGCTCGATCCCAAGAGCTGGCGCGATTGGAACGTGCTCGGCATGAACGAGCTGCGTCTCGGTCAGATCGCGGAGGGAAGGAAGAGTCTCGAGACGTCGTTCGGCGGCGATCCGTACAACGTGTGGGTGAAGAACACGCTCGATCTGCTCGACACGTACAAGAACTACGACCTGATCTCGAGCGATCACTTCCAGTTCATGATCGAGAAGGACGAGGCACCAATCCTCTCGGTCTATTTGAAAGACCTCGCCGAGCGCGCGTACGCAACGTTCTCGAAAAAATACGCGTACACACCGCCACCGCCGATCCGCATCGAAGTGTATCGCAGCCATGCGGATTTCTCGGTGCGCACGGTTGGCCTCGCCGGGCTTGGCGCGCTAGGCGTGAGTTTCGGAACGACCCTGGCGTTCGATTCGCCTGCGGCGAAGGACGCCGGTCCGTTCAATTGGGGCTCGACGTTCTGGCACGAGCTCGCCCACACATTCACACTCGGCACGACCGACAACCGCATCCCGCGCTGGTTCTCCGAGGGATTGTCGGTCTACGAGGAGCATCACGCGTTCAAGGCCGGATGGGGCTTCGGCGTCACGCCCAGATTCCTCGCGGCGTTCAAGGGTGGGAAGCTGGTGCCGGTGAGTCGCATGAACGACGGCTTCATGCACCCTGCGTATCCGGAGCAGGTCCAGTACTCGTACTACCAGGCGTCGCTCGTGTGCGACCTGATCGCGCGCGACTACGGCGAGCCGGCGCTCCTCAAGATGCTGCAGGGGTACAAGGACGGGCTGACGACGGACCAAGTGTTTCAGCGCGTACTCAATATCGATATCAAAGCATTCGACAAGAAGTTCGACGACTATCTCCGCGCTCGATTCGCGGCGATCCTTCCGTCGATCACGAAGGAACCGCGCGTGACGGCCGCGATGTCGGTTGCGCAGGCGGAGCAGGCGGCGAAGAACGCGCCCAATGATTTTGGCGCGCAACTGGTCGCCGGCGAGACGATGTTGGAGCACAAGGAGCTCGACCGTGGCATCGCGATTCTCGAACATGCGGCCACGCTGTTCCCCGAGTATGGCGGCCAAGACAGCCCGTACGCGCTGCTCGCCGCGGCATACGCCGAGAAGAACGACGCACGTCACGAGGCCGACGCGCTGAAGAAGCTCACGTCGCTCACCGAGACGAACGGCAAAGCGCTGAACCGGCTGTCGGAGGTGCTCGAGAAGCTCGGCGACCAGCAGGGCGCGGCGGAGGCGCTCGATCGCGCGATGTTCATCAACCCGTTCGACGTGCCGACGCACCAACACTTGGCCGAGCTTGCCCGTGCGGCCGGCGACAAGCAGCTCGCGGTCCGCGAGCGCGCGGCGATCGTCGCGCTCGGTCCCGTGGACAAGGCCGATGCGTTGTATCAGCTCGCTCAGGCGCAGCACGACGCCGGCGACGACGTGCACGCGCGCACCAGCGTGCTGCGCGCGCTCGAAGAAGCACCGAACTACGAGAAGGCGCAGACGCTGTTGCTGACGCTGTATGACGCGCGCGTTCGCCAAAGCGGAGAAAAGAAGCCATGAGACGCCGTGACGTTGTGCTGGGCGTAGTCGGCCTCGGTCTGATGGCGACCATGCCCGCTGCCGCGCAGCGCCGGAATGGGTTCAGTCAGTACTTCGGCAGCCCGGACGACTATTACCAGCCACCGGCGTATCACGGGAACCCCCCATATGACGGGCATTTCACCTTCGCGCGGATCCAGTATCGCGGGTTCGAGCATTTCACCCGCGAAGGGCCGGGCTGGTCTCACGATTATCCGGACGCGGAAGAAAACTTCGTGAAGATCCTTCGCGACATCACGATCGTTCACCCGTTCGTCGAGGCTGGGCCGATCGTCGGCAGCGCGATCGTCAAGCTCGACGACCCCGCGTTGTTCAAATATCCGGTGAGCTACATGTCCGAGCCGGGCGGCTGGCATCCGAACGACAAGGAGATTGCCGGGCTTCGTAAGTATTTGCTGAAGGGCGGGTTCATGATCTTCGACGACTTCCGCGAGGGCGGCGGCTGGCCGCTCGACTGGACGAATCTCCGCCAGGAGATGGCGCGCGCGCTGCCGAATGGGAAATGGGTGCAGCTCACGGGGAAGGAGCCGATCTTCCACTCGTTTTTCGACGTCGATCTCGAGAAGGCGATCAATCCCACGTCGGCGTACGGTGCACGTCCGCCAACGTACTGGGGCATCTACGAGGACAACGATCCGAAGAAGCGTTTGATGGTGATCGGGAACGTCGACGACGACATCGGCGAGTCATGGCAGTGGTCGGGGGCGGGATTCATTCCCATCTCGGCGTCCAACGAGACGTACAAGCTGGGCGTGAACTATGTGGTGTACGCGCTGACACACTGAAAAGGCCGCTGGTTGCTAGTTACTAGTTGCTAGCAACGGCAAGGAAATGAGCCAACAGGTCACCAACAACTAGCAACCAGTAACTCGCAACCACATGGCGACGACGATTCCTGCTCCCACACTGGATTCCAATGACGACATCGCGCTCGCGGACCGGCTCAAGCTTGGCCGCGATCAGATCAATGCCGAGCTACACAAGCTGATCGTCGGGCAAGAAGAGGTGATCGAGCTCGTGCTGCTTTCGCTGTTCACCGGCGGCAACAGCCTGATCGTCGGCGTGCCGGGATTGGCGAAGACGCTCTTGATCCACACCATGGCGCAGGTGCTCGACCTCAAGTTCTCGCGGATTCAATTCACGCCGGACTTGATGCCGAGCGACATCACCGGAACGGACATCATCCAGGACGATCCCGAGACGGGGCGGCGCCACATGGTGTTCACGCCGGGACCGATCTTCGCCAACATCGTGTTGGCCGACGAGATCAACCGCACGCCGCCCAAGACGCAGTCCGCGTTGCTCGAGGCAATGCAGGAGCACCGCGTTACCGTGCAGGGCAAAACGTATCGGCTCGACGAGCCATTTCACGTGTTCGCGACGCAGAACCCGATCGAGCTCGAGGGCACCTATCCGCTGCCGGAGGCGCAGCTCGACCGATTCATGTTCCACATCAACATGGATTACCTCCCTGAGAACGACGAGGTGAAGGTCGCGACGTCGACGACATCGGTCCAGAACTATCGATTTCAGCACGCGGTCACCGGCGCTGACATCACGGCGTTCCAGCAGCTCATCCGCCGCGTTCCGATCGCCGACGCGGTGGCACGCTACGCGGTGAGCCTTGCACGCACGAGTCGGCCCGGTCCCAACGCTCCGGACTTCATCAAGCAGTGGGTGTCGTATGGCGCGAGCACGCGCGCGCCGCAGCAGCTCATCCTGGGCGGCAAGGCGCGCGCGCTGATGGACGGACGCTTCAACGTCAGCTTCGACGACATCCGAGCGCTGGCCAAACCGGTGCTGCGCCACCGCGTGTTGACCAACTTCCACGCCGAGTCGGAGAAAGTGACGTCGGACCAGATCATCGAGAAGCTGTTGAAGGTCGTGCCCGTACCGAAGTCGGGAATGTGATCACATGACCGCCCCGGCGCTGCCAGCGACGTCGTACCTCGACCCGTCCGTCCTTGCACGGATCGGGAATCTCGAGCTGTTGGCGCGCACGGTGGTCGAAGGCTTCATCAATGGGTTGCATCGATCGCCATTTCTCGGCGCGTCGACCGATTTCGCCGAGCATCGGGCGTACATGCCTGGTGACGACATTCGCCGGATCGATTGGCGGTTGTTCGCCCGCAGCGATCGGTACTTCGTCAAAGAGTACGAAGCCGACACGAACACGAATTTCTACGTCGTGCTCGACATCTCGCCGTCGATGCGATACGGCGCAAACGCCGAAGACGGACGTCCGTCGAAGCTGACGTACGCCTGCTACCTCGCGGCGTGTCTGACGTATTTCTCCAGCCTGCAGCGCGACCGCGTGGCGTTGGCGACGATCGATCAGGACATCGTCGACTTCGTACCGCCATCGGCCAAGCATCTGCAACTCATCCTGCACACGCTCGACCATGTCGACCGGACGGGGCGCGATGCGAAGGTCGCGCCGGGCAAGTCGACGCTCCTGGCGCCGCTGCGAAAGCTGTCGGAGATCATACGGCGGCGAAGCCTCGTCGTGCTGATCTCGGATTTCTACGAGGATCCCGATCAGGTCATCGACGCGCTCGCTCACCTGCGCGGTCGCGGCAACGACATGATCGTGTTCCACCTGCTCGATCCGCGCGAGCTCAACTTCTCGTTCTCCGACGCGAGCAACTTCATCGACATGGAGACGGGCGACAAAATGCCCGTCATTCCGGAATATCTGCGGCAACAATACCGCGAGCTCGTGCGCGAGCATACCGCGGCACTCGCCAAACGGATCGTCGAGTCGCGAGCGGATTACACGGTCTTCGATACCTCCAAGCCGCTCGACCGCGCGTTATTCGCGTTTCTCTCGGCGCGCCAACGATTCAACCGGGTGCGGTAGATGAACTTTCTCGCCCCCGCGTTCCTGGCCGGCCTCGCGGCGCTCGCCGTTCCCGTGATCATTCATCTGATCCATCGGGAGCGAAAGGTCGTCGTCGAGTTCCCGTCGCTCATGTTCCTGCAGCGAATTCCGTATCGATCGGTGCGGCGCCAGAAGATTCGCCACCTGTTGTTGCTGCTGTTGCGCTGCGTCGCGCTGGCCCTATTGGTCGCGGCGTTCGCTCGGCCATTCTTCGCTCGGCGTCGCGCCGGGCTGGCGACGACCGGCGCGCGTGAGGTCGTCGTCCTGCTCGACCGGTCGTCGAGCATGGGCTACGCCGACCGCTGGAACAAAGCAAAGGACGCCGCGCGCAAAGTGGTGTCGGGATTGTCGGCGGGTGATCGCTCCACGCTCGTGCTGTTCGCCAATGACGCATCCGTTGCGAGCGAACCGATGGCCACGCCCGACCGTGTCCTCGCGGCGATCAACGCGGCCAAACTGAGCGCCGAGGGAACACGCTACGGTGCCGCGCTCAAGCTGGCGTCGCAGATCGTCACGGCGTCGACGCTCCCACGCCGGGAGGTCGTCGTCATCTCCGACTTTCAGAAGATCGGCTGGGCGAATCACAATGAGATCGTGTTCCCCCGGGGGACGACGATCACGCCCGTCGACTTGGGGGGTAATGCTTCGTCGGACGTCGCTGTCTCGCAGGTGACGACCGATCGCGACAGCACGCCGGAGCGCGATCGCGTGACCGTTGCCGCGCGGCTGATCAACACGGGGAGCGCGACCAAAACGGTGGACGCGACGCTTTCGATCGGCGGGCGCGACGTGCAGACCAAGCGCGTAAACCTGCCGGCGTCGGGCGTGCAGCAAGTCGCCTTCACGCCGATTGCCGTGCCGAGTGGGGCGACCAAGGGCGTCGTCCACATCACGCCCGACTCACTCGCGCAAGACGACGTGCTCAATTTCACGATTGCGCCCGACGAAGCGGTGCCGGTGCTGATCGTCGAGCCGTCGAGTCCGCGCGAAAATCAGAGCCTCTTCCTGAGTCGTGCGCTGGCGATCGGCGATCGTCCGTCGTTCCGCATCGACGTGAAGCGGATCGACGCGCTCACGCCGCGCGATCTGGACGGGCGCGCGCTGGTCGTGCTCGACGAGGTGACTCCGCCGGCTGGGCCGGTTGGTACACGCCTGCGTGCGTTGATTGATGGCGGAGGCGGCGTGGTCGTCGCGCCGGGCGGAAGCCAGACCGAAACGTGGCCGGCCGAATGGCGCTCGCTGCTGCCAGCGGTCGGCCAGGTCGTCGATCGCACGGCCGACGCCGGCGGCACTCTGTCGTCGATCGACTACGCGCATCCCATCTTCGAGATCTTCAATGCGCCTCGGAGCGGCGATTTCTCGACCGCTCGGTTCTACCGCTATCGCGCGCTGACGGCGCAGCCTGGAACGACGACCATCGCACGATTCGACGACGGGTCGCCGGCGCTCGTCGAGCGACTCGTCGGTCGAGGCAAACTTCTGACCTGGGCGTCGACGTTCGACTCGTACTGGACGAACCTTCCGCTCCAGCCGGTGTTTCTTCCGTTCGTGCATCAGCTCGGGAAGCACGCGGGTCGCTACTCCGATCCCCGTCCGTGGTTCACAGCGGGCGAAGTGCTCGATCTGTCGCGCCACGGCGAGCTGACGGCCCCGTTTCTTTCGGGGCGCGCGGCGGATAGCACGACCGAGCTCGTGCTCCAAGCCCCGTCCGGCGAGCGCGAGCGCGTTACAGCGGGCGGCGCGAATCACATGATTACGCTTCGCGAACAAGGATTTTACGAGTTGCGCGGCCGCGACACGCCGGTGGGGAGTGGCCGGCCGATTGCGGTCAATGTCGATCCGACGGAGTCCGACCTGTCCCATCTCGATCCGCAAGACATGGTGGTCGCGGTGACGTCGGTGAACGGACAGCATGAATCGGGAAGCGACGTGAACGCGGCGACGCCGCAGGACCAGGAGCAGCGACAGAAGGTCTGGTGGTATCTGTTGCTTGGTGCGTTGTTATTGATGGGCATCGAGACCATGCTCTCGAACCGCCTGTCCAAAGCGACGTCGTCGTAACGAGACGACCGACGTAAGAGAGGGGGAGCGATGGAAAGCGTACACGGGCTACCTTCGGAACAGTCGCAGCTACTCGGCGTCGTACGGGGGGTGCGGAATCGGTATCGCGCCAAGCGGGCGTTGCGCGGGACCGCGATCACCATTGCCGCCGGCTGGCTGGTACTCGCCGCGGCCGCGTATACGATGGCGTTCTTCAAATACTCCGACGCATCGGTCCTCACCTGTCGAATCGTCGCCGGCGTGGTGATCGTCGCGATCGCGACGTGGTTCATCGTCCTGCCGTTACTGCCGCGACTTCGCGACGAGCAAGTCGCGCTGTATCTCGAAGAGCATGAGAAATCTCTCAGAGCCACGGTCCTGACCGCGGTCGAGATGCAGACCGGCCCGGGCACAGCGACCGGCGGCCTTCGGTCCCCGGCGTTCATTCAACGGCTGACCCGCGCCGCGCTCGAGCGCGTGCATGGGGTGGACGACGGACGGACGATCGATGCCGGCGAGTTGCGCACGAACGGCGGCATCCTCGCGGCGATCGCCGCGGCGGCGCTGTTCGTGACCATGTTCGGTCCCCCCGTACTCCGGCACGGCGTTCGTCTGATCACGGTGCCGTGGAACAACGCCGAGCCGGCGAGCTTGTTCAGCATCCTCGTCGAGCCCGGCAACGTGACGATCGCCAAGGGCGGCGATGCGTTGCTCGAGGCACGCCTGCGCGGCTTCCAGTCGGACAACGTCGAGCTATTGGTTCGCAGCGCGGACTCTGCCAATTGGACGCGTCTGCCAATGCTGGCCGACAGCGCCGGGCGATACGCGTACCGGCTGTTCGACATCGGCGCGAAGACGCAGTACGCCGTCGAGGCGAACGGCGTGCGCTCGACGGCGTACACGATCGACGTCTCGAATCTGCCGTACGTCAAGCGAATGGACCTGCAGTACCGCTATCCCGCGTACACGCAACTCGAGCCGCTCGACGTCGACAGCACGGGTGACATTGCCGCGCTCAAGGGGACCATGGTGCGGATCCGCGTCGCGCCGACGGTGCCGACGACGGGCGGGCGCGTCGTCGTCGATGGTGGTGATACGCTCCGATTGGTTCCGACAGGCGATGGACATCTGATGGCGATGCTGCGCGTCGAGACGCCCGGCTTCTACAAGATCGAGCTCGAGGGACCGCAAGGGAAAATGGTCACCGGCTCGCTCGACTACACGATCGACGTGCTGCCGGATCGTCCGCCCACGGTACAGTTCACCAAGCCGGGGAGCGATCAGAAAGTGCTGTCGGTCGACGAAGTGTACACGGAAGCACGCGCCGAAGACGATTACGGCGTCGCGAAGCTGGATCTCGTGTATTCGGTGAACGGCGGTCCAGAGCGCACGCTGCCGCTGCACGAGGGCACGCGCGCGATCAAAGACGTTGCGGCGGGCTACACCTTCATGCTCGAGGGACTCAAGCTCGAGCCGGGCGACGTCATCTCGTATTACGCGCGCGCGACCGACAACAACGCGATCAGCGGCGCGCAGCACGCGTCAACGGATATCTACTTCCTCCAGGTGCGCCCGTACGAAAACGACTATCGCCAACAACAGGGCGGTGGTGGAGGTGGCGGCGGTGGTGGTCAGCAGAACGACGCGGGCCAGCTCTCGAAGCAGGAGCGCGACATCATCGCCGCGACGTTCAAGACGTCGCGAGACAGCGCGCTCACCGATAAGAAAACACTCGAAGAGAATCTGGCGACGCTTCGTTTGTCGCAGCAGCGCTTGAAGGAGCAGACGAATCAACTCGCCGACAAGCTCGTCCAGCGCGGCATCGCCGGTTCTGACAGCAACTGGAAGAAGATCGCAGACATCCTCCCGAAGGCCGCGGCAATGATGGATACGGCCGAAAAGAAGCTGTCCGACGGATCACCGCAGTCCGCGTTACAGCCGGAGCAGCGCGCATTGCAGCAATTACAGCGTGCCGAGGCGGTCTTCCGTGAGATTCAGATCTCCATGGGCGGCGGGGGTGGCGGGGGCGGTGGCGGCGCAAACAAGACTGACGCACAGGATCTCGCCGACATCTTCGAGCTGCAGAAGGACCGGCTACGCAACCAGTACGAGACCGTGCAGCGCGGCCAGCAACAAAGCCAGCAGCAACAGGCCAACGATCAAGTCGACGAAACGCTCGAGAAGCTCCGCCAGCTGGCGGCTCGACAGCAACAGGAGAACGATCGTGCGCGCGCCAAGGCCGATAGCCTGAGCCGAATGGGCGCCTCAGGAGCGTCGGGTGGTCAGGGTCAGCGCGATCTGGCTCAGCAGGCGGAGCAGCAGGCGCGTCAACTGGAGCGCCTCGCGCGCGAGCAGCAGAATCAGACCCTCGCCGACGCCGCACGCCGACTCCAGGATGCCGCCGACGCGATGCGCCGTGCCGCCGCCAACGGGCAGAAGGGAGGCGACGCCTCGCAGGCGCTCAACAATCTTCAGGAAGCGCGCCGGCTGCTCGACCAAGAAAAGTCGGGACGCGCGTCACGCGACGTCGCCGACGCGGTACGCGCCGCGCAGCAGCTCGCCGACCAGGAAAAGAACGTGCAGTCGGACGTGCAGAAGCTCGGTCAGAGCGCAGGAAACGCGAGTGCCCAGCAACAGCTGCAGCAGTCCATCGCTCAGCAGAAGGGCGCCATGGCCGACGAGGTGAAAGATCTCAAATCGAAGCTCGATCGCATGGCGCTCGACGGGAAGCGCGATCAGCGCGACGTGTCACGCGCACTCGAAAGCGCGGCCGACACGCTGCGCGGCCGCAAGGTCGAAGAGAAGCTCCGCTACACGCAGCAGCAAGCGCGTACCGCGCCAGTCGACTGGATGAACTCCGCTGAACAACAGATCGGCGCCGACATCGCCGACCTCGGGCAACGGCTGCAACAAGCGCAAGCCGCGGCGCAGGCAGGCAATGGTCAGCGTCAGCAAGCGCAGACCGCAGATCGCGCGCGAGATCTCGTTCGCGGGCTCGAGTCGATGGACGAGCGCATGCGCCAGCGACAGGAGCAAGGCGCGAACGGCGCGCAGCGTCGGCTCGCCGAAGGCGGTGACCAGCAGGGCAAGCAAGCGCAGGGTGGTCAACAGAATCAAAGCGGTCGGCAGGGACAGGCACAACAAGGCCAGCAGGGCCAAGGCCAGCAAGGACAACAGGGACAAGGACAGCGAGGACAAGGACAACAGGGACAAGGACAACAGGGACAAGGACAGCAAGGACAAGGACAGCAAGGACAAGGTGGCGGCCAGGGCCAACAGCAGTCGCAGCCGAATGGTCAGCGGCAGGGTCAGGGTCAGGGCCAGGGACAAGGTCGCGGCAACGGACAGCAGCAGGCCAATGGCAGCGCACCGGGCGGTTCGCCGAACGGCGCCGGCGGTCCGCGCGGCGGCTCGCCGCAATCCAACGGCGGACGCTTGTCGCCCGAGGACGCACAGCAATTCAGTCGCGAGGCGCAGCAACGGTTGAACGACGCCGAGGCGCTACGTCGCGAGATGGCGAAGCAAGGCATCCCGACCGCCGATCTAGATCGTGCGATCGAGGGGCTGCGTCAGCTCGCCGATCCGCGCGTGCTCGAGGACACGCGGACGGCCGCCGAGTTGCGCGCCAAGACCATCGAAGGCTTCAAAGATTTCGAATTCGGATTGCGGCGTAGGCTCGGCGAGGGCGACTCGACACGCGTTCTGCTCGAGCGCTCGGGCGACGTTCCGCCGGCGTACAAGCAGCATGTCGAGGAGTACTATCGGGCGATTGGCCGGGTGAAGCCGAAGCCGTGAGCGCGTAACTCCGTCGGAGCGCTACTCGGCGGTCGATCGATCTTCGGAGCTGGTCTGCGTGCGGCGGACCGGCGTCGCCTGATGGAGCATGGAGACGAGATCCTCCTGCCCGAACTGTTGCCAGTCGGCCGGCACGGGCGTGAGACGACGCTTGCTGAACTGCGACTCGAAGCAGAGCCAACCGTCGCCGAACTCTTCGGGCAAGTACGACCACTGATCCGTCGTCTGTCCGTCTCGCCTGACTTCAAAAACCGTCCACTCGACGCCCGCCGCGTCAGTGATTGTTCGCATGGTGAGCACCCCACAGCATCTCGTCGGCGGCGCCATTGGATCAGATCGAGCGGTCGATGCTCCATCGGTGACGCCCACGAGCAGGCGAGGCAGTTTGGGTGCCAGTCGTGTCAATTCGGAACGAATGGCGCCAACGACAGTCCGAGCTAGAGGCCGGGCTGCGTGAGAATCTCGGCGAGCATCGCGAGATCAATGTTGCCGCCCGACACGACGCACGCGACCTTGCCGGCGCCCGCGCGACCCGCGATCGCCGGCGCCACCGACGCCGCGCCGGCGCCCTCAGCCACCACCCGCGCGCGCTCCACGAGGAGGCGCACCGCGGCTTTCGTCTCCGCGATCGATGATACGAGCGCGCCCTCGATCAACGACGAGACAAGCGGCCACATCTCGTCCAAGACGCCGCGCCCGCCAATGCCATCGACGAAGCTGGGTGTGCGCTCGACCCGCACGGGTCGCTTGGCCGCGAGTGCCGCGCGCAACGGGGTCGACGTCTCGACCTCACAGCCGAACACGCGAGCCTGCGGCGTCAGCGCGCGAATCGCCGTCGCGATTCCAGTGACGAGACCTCCGCCGCCGAATGGCACCAACACGGTGTCGACGTCGGGCAAGTCTTCGGCGATCTCGAGTCCGATCGTGCCGTTGCCCGCCATGACCGCTCGATCAGCGACGGGATGGATGAACGTTCCGCTCATGTCCGGCCGGCCGTGGTCGGCGAGCGTTTGCCACCACTCGTCGTACGGCACCTTCACGATCTGCGCGCCGAGTCGCGACACGGCGTCGAGTTTCGTGCGCGGTGCATTGTCGGGCATGATCACCGTGCATGCAATTCCCAGCTCGCGCGCGCCCCATGCGACGCCTTGCGCCATATTGCCGGCGCTCGCGGTGTACACGCCACGCGCCAGCGTGTCGGATGACAATTGCCGAATCGCGTTCGACGCGCCGCGCAGCTTGAACGAGCCGATCGGCTGCAGATTCTCGAGCTTGAGGTAGATCTCGGCCGGCGAATCGACGTTGAGTTTGAGGAGCGGCGTTCGCGTCACGGTTCGCGTGATGCGATCGCGCGCCGCGTGGATGTCGTCGATCGTTATCGGCTCAATGACTCGCATGCCGCGCTCCGCCAAGCTCGACGTCGACACCGAGCCCGGCGCGAACCGCTTGTTCGTAAACGTGCGCCGCGGCGGCCAGGTCCTCGACTGCCAGGCCGAGCGACTTGAATAGCGTGATCTCGCGGTCGTCACGCCGCCCGACGCCGCGCCCGACCAGCAACTCACCCACCTCGGCGACGACGTGCTCGGGTCCGATCTCCCCGCTTTGCAGCGGAACGAGAATGTCGCCTGGCTCCTTGAGCGCGGCCTCGCGACGATCGACGTACAGCCGCGAATTCACCACGACGGCGGAATCGATCTCGCATGCGTTCGGCGTGCACGCCCCGACGGCGTTGACGTGCGTTCCGGGCGAGAGCCATGCGCCATGGAGCACGGGCGTGGTCGATGACGTAACCGTGCAGACGATGTCGGCGTCGCGAACGGCATCCTCGCCTGTCATCGCCATCGAAGCGTCGAGTTGAAAGCGATCGTGCGCGAACTGCGCGAGGTGTCGAGCGCGGTCGCTGTTCCGGCTCCAGACGCGCAGCGACGTGATCGGTCGCACCGCGCAGATTGCCTCCACGTGCGCGTGGGCCTGAACGCCGGAGCCGATGATGGCGAGCGTCGAGGCATTCTCGCGGGCCAGCAGCCGCGTGGCCACGGCGGATGCGGCCGCCGTCCGGATGGTAGTGATTGCCGTCGCGTCGAGCAGCGCGGCGAGACGTCCGTTGTCGGGATCGAACAACAACACGGCGCCCTGATGGGAGTCGAAGGCCGTGCCGTGATTACCTGGATAGACGCTAACGATCTTGGCGCCGATCGTTTTCGGCGACCCGAGGTAGGCCGGCATGACGCCGAACGCATCGCTCGTTCCAGGAATGCGGATGACCGTTCGCAACGGCAGCACGGCGTCGCCGCGCGCAAGCGTTGCCAGCGTCGACGCCATGATCTCGATGCAATCGCGCATCGGCAGCAGCCGTTCGACGTCGGACTGAGAAAGGATCAGCATCGTGCCCTAGCTCGTGGCCGCGTCGATGGGCGTTGGCACGCGCGCGGCCGCTTCCGCCGACGTGATGACCGGATGCACCTCGAAGTCGACGATGTCCTGCCACGCCGCGATCCACTCATCGAGCAGCGCTCGATCGTCGCACTCCATCACTTGATAGCATCGCGTGAGATCGTCCGTGACCCAACTGCTCAGGTACGCGAGGCCGTCCGGAGCGAGGCGCCCGCGCGTCCGAAAGCGCGCGTAGACGGGCGTCGCGTCAGGATGCCGAAAGTGTTCGATAATCATGAAGAGCACCGCGACGATTCCTCCTCAGTAATGGATGCCACCGCTTCAACGCGCGAGCCCTTCACGAAATCCGAGCGCGCCATTCAACCAGCGAACGAGCGGCAGCAACTGCTCGAACTCCCGCGCAAGCAGATCGGGCAGCTTGGCGCTCGTCACCTGCGCGTCGGTCAACGACCGGCCGCTCGTGAACGATTGATAGCGAAGCCATCGTGCGGCCGGATGTTCCTCGGAGTAGCCGCGCGGCATGCGCTTGAGCACCGCGGAATCATCGAGAGCAGCGAACCGCTTCGGCAGGCCAGCCATCATGCGACTGAAGGCATCCGGTCGCTCGGCGATCGCGTCGCGTAAACGGTTCAACTGAGGACGCGGCGGCATCCACAATCCAGCGCCGACGAGCGACTCACCGGGCTCGAAGTGAAAGTAGAAGCCCGCGCTGCCCTCGGTCGCCTCCCCTCCGACGTGTCGGCTCGCCGATCGATGATGGAACCAGCACGCCGCGTTCGTCTTGTACGGCGATTTGTCTTCCGAAAATCGGATGTCGCGATTGATGCGAAACATCGATCGCTTGGGATCACCGCCGATCTCCGGAGCGAATCGCGCGAATCGAACATCGAGCTCCTCGATGAGCTCGCGCATCGGCGCCCGCACCTCTTGCTCGTACTGCGTGCGGTGCGCCTCGAACCACTGCTTGTTGTTGTGCGCTGCGAGCTCTCGAAAGAACCGCAGCGCGGCGGGGGTCAATGGCATCGTTCGTCGATGTGCACGCGCCTGAGAACGATCACTCCTCCGTCATGAACGGATACTTGTAATCGCGTGGCGGCGAGAAGGTCTCCTTGATCGATCGCGCGCTGACCCACCGCACCAGGTTGAGCTTGGAGCCCGCCTTGTCGTTCGTGCCCGACGCGCGGGAGCCGCCGAACGGCTGTTGCCCGACCACGGCGCCCGTGGGCTTGTCGTTGACATAGAAATTCCCGGCCGCGTTGCGCAGCGCCATCATGGCTTGACGTACCGCACCGCGGTCGTTCGCGAACACGGCGCCAGTCAGCGCGTAGGGCGACGTCGTATCGATGATTTCCAACGTCTCGTCCCATTTGTCGTCGTCATAGACATAGGCCGTCACGACCGGTCCAAAGATCTCCTCGCACAGCAAGCGATACCGCGGCTCCTTCGCCTGCACCAATGTCGGCTTGATGAAGAAGCCCTCGTCGCCCTTGGCGACGCCGCCCGAGATGATCTTCGCGTTGGCGCGCGCGTCGTCGAGATACTCACTGATCTTCGCGAACGACTTCTGGTCGATCACCGCGCCGACGAAGTTACGGAAGTCGGTCACGTCGCCCATGCGCATCTCTTCCATCATGGCCACGACGCGATCGCGCACGTCGTTCCACATCGAGCGCGGAACGTAGACGCGACTCGCCGCGGAGCACTTCTGTCCCTGGTACTCGAATCCGCCCCGGGCGATCGCGACGGCGAGCGCCTGCGGATCGGCAGACGGATGCGCGACGATGAAGTCCTTGCCGCCCGTCTCGCCGACGATGCGCGGATACGTCGCATAGTTCGACATGTTCGCGCCGATCGTCCGCCACATGCTGTTGAACACCGTCGTGCTTCCGGTAAAATGCACGCCGGCCAGCTCACGATGCGACAGCAGCACGCTCGAGATCTCCGCCGCGTCGCCGGGCACGAGGTTGATCACGCCCGGGGGCAGCCCCGCTTCCTCCAGCAGACGCATGATGTAGTACGCCGACAACATGGCCGTCGACGCCGGCTTCCAGATCACCGTATTACCCATCAACGCGGGCGCCGTCGGCAGATTGCCGCCGATCGACGTGAAGTTGAACGGCGTCACCGCGTAGACGAATCCTTCCAGCGGACGGTAGTCGATCTGATTCCACATGGCGTTGTTCGACAGGGGCTGCTCGTCGTACAGCTCCTGCGCATATGCCGGATTGAAACGCCAGAAATCGATCAACTCACACGCGGCGTCGATCTCGGCTTGAAACACGGTCTTCGATTGGCCGAGCATCGTGGCCGCGTTGAGCGTGGATCGCCACGTCGTCGACAGCAGCTCGGCCGCGCGAAGGAACACCGCAGCGCGATCTTCCCATGCCCAGTTGCCCCACTCCGCGCGAGCATCGCGCGCGGCATCGATCGCCTCGTTGACGTGTTCCGTCGATGCTTTGTGCCAATCCGCCAGCACGTGCCGATGATTGTGCGGCATGACCGCGTGCGCCGACTTGCCGGTGCGAATCTCGCGGCCGCCGATGATCATCGGAATGTCGACCCGCTCGTTCGCCATGGTTGCGAGACGCGCCTTGAGCTCCTTCCGCTCGGGCGAGCCGGGCGCATAGCTCTTGATCGGATCGTTGGTCGGTGGCGGAACGCGACGCGTTCCGCTGAAGCCGGCCAACGGAGCCGAACGCGGAGCCACGGTTCGCTCGGCTTGCTCCGACTGAGCGGCGAGTCGGTCGGGTGCGGATGTCACTGCCATGAAACAATCCTCGGGTGCGGGCACATTCAAAACGAGTGGGGTGAGCCGCTCGGCGATTGACTCTGCATGCAAAATACGCTCATTGCGGGGGCAACAGCAGATCCCGCCCTCTGTTGTTCGCGCCCGGTCAGGATGACGGACACGGCTTCTCGGGCTTGTCCGCCGCGGCTATTCTCAGCCATGCACCTTCGCATCCGACTCTCGCTCTTGGCTCTGATCGCTGTCGCCGCCGGCGTCGCATGCGATGAATCGCCGGTCCAATGGGGCGATCCCGTTCCGATCGACCAGGGGACCAGTCCGACGCGACTCGTTGTCGATTCCAGCGGGCACGCGGTGTTCGTGGCCAGTCCAGCGCCGGTCCCGAGCGGGCCGACCTCTCCCGGCCTCTGCGTCACGTCACTGCGCGCCGCTCCGGGCGCCACGCGCATCTTCTCGGCGTGGTGGAACGTCCGCCGAGATAGCAGCTCGGCGCTCTTAATGGCGAGCTCCGCGGACTCGGGAAGAACCTGGAACACACCCGTCGCTGTCGATACGACCGACGTTGCTTCGACCGGCTGCAATCGGCCCCCGCCATCGGTGGCGACCGTCGGCGACGACCTGTTCGTCGCGTATTCGATGGTCGCGCCAGAGGGAAAGGGCGTCTTCTTCGCACACTCGATGGGCGCGATGGTGCATTCGCCGGTCGCAGTGATCTATGGCGACCGGCTCGTGCCGACCGCGATCTCCGCCGAGGGCGACGACGTCGCTGTCGCCTATGAAGATCCGAACGGAACGCGCCAACAGGTGGGCGTTGCATTCTCGATTGCGCAGGGGCACATCTTCGCGTGGCATGCGACCGCGTCGCGCAGTGTGGACAATGCGACGCTGCCCGCCGTGGCGCTCGCGGGCCGCGAGCTTGCCGTCTCGTGGGCCGCGCGGCGCTCGAGCGACAGCAGTGCGGTACGCGTGGTCCGCGTCGGACGCATTCACTGACGCGCAGTCGGCAACTCGATCTACGGGAGCTCGACGTGACTCACTACTTCGGAGCGCACACGATCGACAGCGGTGGCATTCACATGGCCGCGCGTCGAGCCGGCGCGTCGGGGATGAAAGCACTACAGATCTTCACCGCGATCCCGAAGTACTACGGCGACAAAGTGTCGATCAAGGCGGAGCGGGTGGAACGATTCCGCGGCGCGCTCGCCGAGGCGAAGATCGATCCCAAGTTCGTCGTGGCGCATGCGGCGTACGTGCTGAATACGGCGACACCCGAGGAAGAGAAGTCGTCGCGCGCCCGCGGCGGCTTGGCGAAAGAGTTGGAGCGGTCGTCGGCGCTCGGATTAGGCGCGATTTGCTTTCATCCCGGCGCAGCGACCGATGACGACCGCGAAGCGGCCGCCGAGCGCGTGGCCGGCGCGATCGTGCACGCGCTCGATCACGTGCCGCGAGGCACGACGCGCGTTCTCGTCGAGAACACGGCGGGCGCCGGACGCACATTTGCCAAGACCGCGGCCGAAGTTGGATCGATTCTGAGACACGTTCCCAAGGCGCTCCGCGCGCGCACCGGATACGGGCTCGATACATGTCACCTCTATGCGTCCGGCTACGATTTGCGCGCGTCGGAGGATGCGATATCCAAGGTGCTCGACGAGTTCGAGGAAGAGACGGGCGAAGCGCCCGGCTTCATTCACCTCAACGACAGCGAAGGCGCGCTCGGGTCGAACAAGGATCGACACATGCTGATCGGCGACGGCCAGATCGGCGTCGAGCCGTTCCGTCGTCTTTTTGCTGACAAGCGATCGCTCGGGATCCCGCTCATTCTCGAGACCCCGCAGCTGAACATGGAGATCGCCGACGACGACGCGAGCCCCGACCCGTACGACGTGCAGATGATGGCGTTGCTGGACGGTTTCACGGGCTGACCCCCAACACGCCCTGAAACTCGCCGGGGAATGCTTACGTACTTGGCTAAGTACGTAATACTATCTCCCACATGAACGACGCCTTCAAAGCCCTGGCCGATCCCACGCGGCGCGAGATCCTTCGCTTGCTGCGCGACGGGCCGCGCACGTCGGGCCAGATCGCCGAGGAGTTCCCGACGGCGTGGGCCACGGTATCCCGGCACCTGGGACAGCTCCGCGACGCCGGACTCATTCTGTCGGAGCGGCAGGGGCAGCAGATCGTGTATGAGCTCAACACCACCGTATTCGACGATCTCGTGGAGCACATACTCGACTGGGTGAAGCCGCGGCGCAAACCCGGAGGAAAGCGCAATGCGTAAGTGGTATCCCGCCGTGCTGATCGCCGTGACGGCGATTGTATCGGCGGTCGCGTATCCGCGGTTGCCGGAGACGGTGCCCAGTCACTGGAACCTGCGCGGACAAGTGAACGCATGGCAGTCGCGTGGGCAGGCGGCGCTCCTCATGCCGGTTTTGATGCTCGTGCTGTGGGGCGTGATGCGCGGTCTTCCGGCGATCGATCCACGTCGCGCCAACTACGCCAAGTTCCAGCCGACGTACGATTTCATGATTGGGGCCGTGCTTACCTTGGTCGCGCTGATTCATCTCGCGGTTCTCGGATTTGCGCTCGGTCTTCCGATCTCGATTCACCGCGTGGCGCCGATCGCCCTTGGTCTCGTGCTGATCGCGATCGGCAACCAGCTCCCGCGCGCGCGATCGAACTGGTGGTTCGGCATCCGGACGCCGTGGACGCTCAGCAACGAGCGGGTTTGGGAGCGGACGCAGCGCGTCGGCGGCTACCTGATGACCGTGGCCGGCGGGGTCGTCATCGTCAGCGCGCTCGTTGCCGGTTCCATGGCGTTGTTCGTCATCATCGCTTGCGTCGCCGCGTTCGCGCTAGGCTCGACGATCTATTCCTACTTTGCCTGGAGGCAGGAGACTTCCCGATGAAGGCCGCACTCGCATTCACCGCGCTCGTGCTCTCGGCGGCGACAGCATCGTCGCAAACCGCCGAGCGTGCGTCGTTCTATCTCATCAGCCAAACGGCCATTCACACGGTCGATACCGTCATCGTAGAGCGGAGCACACGAACCGCGGACGAGCTGACCGGTGAATTTCTCGATCGCGCGCGCGGTGGACGTCTCGCATACGTCGCGACGCTCGCCCCCGACGGATTGATCACGCATCTCGTGACCCACTACTTTCGTTCCGCGACCGATACATTGGGCGACCAATCGACGTTCGTGATTGGCGGCGATAGTGTGTTGGCGCAGATGGGCACCGCCGCTCCGGCGCACATTCCGAGCGTGAACGGCGCTCTCGCGATCGTGAACCCATCGATTGCGTTCATGGAGCAGGCCATGATTCATGCGCGCGCCATGGGCGGCGGCAAGCAATCGTTCCCGTTGTTCATCGTCGGTGCACCGCGGCCGATACCCGCGGTCGTCACGTGGGTGGGCGCCGACTCAGCGACGCTCGACTACGCGGGAGTCTCCATGCATCTGGCCGTGTCGCCCACGGGTCGCATTGTGGGCGGAGGATTGCCGGCGCGCGCGTTGACGATCGTTCGCGGCGGCGCGCTCGACGCGCTGGTCGCGTCGCGCCGGGACTATTCTGCGCCGCCCGACGCGCCGTATGTCGCGGAGGAAGTGGTCGTGCAGACAGCGGCGGGACTGAAGTTGAGCGGGACATTGACGATCCCGCGCGGTCGCCCGACGGGTCGTTCGCCGGCGGTAGTGACGATCACGGGCTCGGGCCCCGAGGACCGCGACGAGGAGTCGACCGCGCTCAGAGGCTATCGTCCATTTCGCGAGCTGGCCGACACGCTCGGTCGGCGCGGAATTGCCGTGCTGCGTCTCGACGACCGCGGCGTGAACGGATCCGATCTCGGCCCGCGAACGGCGACGTCGCAGGATTTTGCCGACGACATTCGCGCCGGCGTTGCGTATCTCCGTACGCGCGTGGAGATCGATCCGGCGCGCGTCGCGCTGGTTGGTCACAGCGAAGGCGGCATGATCGCGCCGATGGTTGCATCGACCGATCCTGCGCTGCGCGCGATCGTGCTCATGGCGGGGACCGCGTCGACCGGGCGGGAGATTCTTCGCGCGCAGCAGGTGTACGGCGTCGACAGCATGGCGCATCTCACCGGTGCGGCGCGCGAGGAGGCGCTCGCGCGTGCCGCGAAGGCGACCGACTCGCTCGCCGCGACGACGCCGTGGATGAAGTTCTTTCTCGAGTACGATCCGTCGATCGTCGCTCGGCGAGTGACGACGCCGGTGCTGATTCTGCAGGGCGCGACCGATCGTCAGGTGCCGCCGTCGGAGGCTGAGAAGCTCGCCGCGGCATTCCGCGCCGCCGGAAATTCGCGGGTCACCGTTCGCCTCTTTCCGCAGACGAATCACCTGTTCGTCGCCGATGCGGTCGGCGGATTCGACTATGGAAAGCTGCCGTCGTTGCACGTGCGGCCTGAGGTATTGGGTGCGATCGCCGACTGGCTCACCGGTCAATTTCGCTGAGTTTTCAGAGGAGAAAACGCGATTTCTCCTCTGAAATGCGAGCGGTTTTTCGTTGCCGGATCGCGGGTGCATCCCGACGCACGCGGTGGAAAATCGACGGCTGTCAGAGGGAAAACGGCCCCGTTCTCGAGCGAACGCGGGCCGTTTTCAGAGGGGAAATCGACGCTTCTCAGAGGGAAAAACGGAAATTCCCTATTGCGTCCTACGCCGATGATTATACCTTTCGCCGTCGAAGGGGGTCGGTTTTCATAGGGGAAATCGACACACTTCAGGGGAATTTCTCCCCAACCATTCCATCTACCGGGAGAGAGAATGGCTGCAAAGAAGGGAAAGAAGGCCGCCAAAAAGGGCGGCGCCAAGAAGGGCGGCAAGAAAGGCCGCGCAGCAAAGAAGGGCGGCGCGAGAAAGGCCGCGAAGAAGAAGGGCGGCGCGAAGCGCGTGCCGAATGCGGCGTTCATGGCGCCGAAGCAGCCGGATGCCGCGCTCAGTGCGATCGTCGGTGGCAATCCGATTCCGCGCACCGAGATCACGAAGAAGCTCTGGGGCTACATCAAGCGGAATGGCCTCCAGGATGCGAAGGAGCGTCGCATGATCAATGCCGACGACAAGCTCCGTGTGGTGTTTGGTGGCAAGGGCAAAGTCTCGATGTTCGAGATGACCAAGCTCGTCAACAAGCACATCAAGTAAGGTCGCCGGTCTGCACTCGGGGGGACGTGCGTTGCGCACGTCCCCCCGCTGCATTTCTAGGGGCGGGGACACGCACACTCGGCGGACGTGGAACCGGTGGTGTTTCGCGCTCGTACGACAACTAGATTGAGCGTCGGTCGAGCTTGTCGCTCTGTCCTTCACCGCTCCACCGCTCCGCCGCACTCATGGCAAAACCCGCAGCGAAAGCCAAGCCCAAAGCCAACGTCGTCGCGCAAGCGCGCGGCGCCGGAAAGAAGACGTCGCAGCCATTCGGGAAATGGCTGTGGGAGAACTTCAAATCGCTCGCCGGCGCGATTCTGATCTATCTGTTCGTCAAGACGCTGTTCGTCGAAGCATTTCGCATTCCGTCGGGGAGCATGATCCCCACGCTGCTCGTCGGCGATTGGCTGTTCGTCAACAAGCTCGCGTACGGGCCGACAATTCCGTTCACGAACTCGCATCTGCCCGGATACTCCGATCCCAAGCACCAAGACGTGATCGTCTTCGTGTCGCCCTACCAGGCCGACAACGCGCCGGATTTTACTCCGACGCTCGTGAAGCGGCTGATCGGCATGCCGGGCGACACGCTCTACATGCGCGCCGGGATTCTGTACTTGAACGGCATCGCACAGCATCAGGGGTTCGCGGCGAACAACTACAAAGGCGATCCGAACGAGGTAAACGCCGACTTCGACTGGCAACACAAGGTTGAGATCAAAGGCTCCCGCTTCGGTGCTCCGCCGGCGCAACCCACGCACGACAACTGGGGCCCGCTACTGATTCCCGCCAATCACTATTTCATGATGGGTGACAACCGGTACTGTTCCAAGGACAGCCGGTACTGGGGAGTCGTTCCCAAGGAAAACATTCGGGGTCGGCCGCTGTTCGTGTACTACTCATACGTGCCGGATCCAGGCGAAGGCAACGATCAGTGCAGTGGACAGGTGAGTGATCGGCCGGTGTCGTTCATCACCGATATTCGTTGGTCGCGGTTGGGGCATTGGATTCGGTAAACCGCGTTGCTGCGCTGCAACGCGACCGATAACGAAAGAACGCGATCGCCGCATTCAACAACCGGAGGACACCACCCGTGCTCTCCCGCCGCAGTTTCCTCTCCTCACTCGCCGCCGCGGTCCCGCTGGCGCTCGTCGCCCGCCGCGCGCACGCACTCGCGGCGAGCCATCTCGAATCCGATCCCGCCACGCTCGACGCGCTCGCGGTGGCAATCCTTCCGTCCGAGCTCGGCCGCGCCGGTGCGACCAACGTCGCGCGTGAGTTCCGCGACTGGGGCGCGAACTATCGCGAGAACGCGGAACTGGTGCACGGCTACGGCACCTCGCGCCTGCGCTCGACCGGACCGACCCCGCTCACGCGTTGGACGACGCAACTCGACGAGCTCGAGACGCGAGCCAAAAACGTCCATCAGAAGCGCTTTCGCGATCTCGCGATCGCGCAACGTGCGGATCTCGTTCGTGCGGCGCTGCAAGGCCAGAGGCTCGATCGCATGCCGCCCGTCGCCGGCGCCGACCACGTGGCCATCGCGCTGCTCGCCCATTTCTACGACAGCTCGGCGGCGACCGACTTGTGTTATGGCGCGCAGATCGGCAAGCAGACTTGCCGGCCGCTATCGGCGTCGTCGCGAAAGCCGCTGCCCGTGATCAAGCTGAGGGAACGCTGATGCGCCGCGCGATCGAGAGCGACGTCTGCATCATCGGGTCGGGGATCACCGCTGCGATGGTTGCCGATCGGCTCGCGCGAACGACGTCGGCGAAGATCGTCGTCGTCGAGGCGGGCGACGAGACAATTCCGCTCCCGCAGCGCGCCGCGATGCGCGAACGATTCCTTCGCTACGCCGAGAATCCGTGGGGACGTGACCATCTCGAGGGATACGAGGTGGACGGTCCACTGCAATCGCGTTCGATGCAGGTCGGCGGACTGGCGATGCACTGGGGCGGCGTCACACCGCGCTTCTCACCCGAGGATTTCAAGCACCGAAGCTTGTTCGGCGTCGGCACGGATTGGCCGATCTCATACGACGAGCTCGATCCGTACTACCAAGAAGCCGAAGAGGTGATGGGTGTGGCGGGCGAGCAGGGTCCGCCCGAGCTCGATCCGCGCGGTAAACCATTCCCCATGCCTGCGCTGCCGCTCACGTACAATCTGGGACTGCTCAAAGATTGGGCGTCGAAGGCGGGCATCGCGATGTGGAGTCAGCCGTCGGCGAAAAACTCGGTGGCGTATCGCGGACGCGCGCAGTGCTGTCGCAACGATACCTGTTCGCCGATCTGTCCCGTCGGCGCGAAATACTCGCCGGACTTCACGTGGAGCGAGCTGCGGCGCACCAACAGAATTCGGCTCGTGCCGCGCACGCTCGTGCGAAAGCTCGTGCTCGATCCCACCGGCAAGACCATCTCGCACGCCGTTGCCGTCGATCGAGACCATCCGGACGAGCCGGTCGAATTTCACGCCAAGCGGTTCGTCGTCGCGGCCGGGTACACGTGGAGCGCGCACCTTCTGCTGCTTTCGGCGCAACGTGCTGCGCCGAACGGCCTGGCGAACTCCTCCGGGCTCGTCGGCAAGTATCTCACCGGGCATCGCAATGTGCAGGGAACCGTCGAGCTGCCGTTGCGACTCTACCCAGGAATGAACGAACAGCACAGCCTGGTCACGAAGCAATTCATGCGGCCAAAGCCTGGCAGCACCTTCATTCGACATGATCTGCGTGTCTGGGAGTCGTCGACCGCGCGCACGCCGCGTCTGGTCGACGATACCGGCGCGTTGATGCTCGGCGATGCCATCCTCGAGGACTGGCGAGCGCGGACAAAGACGGGAACGGCGCGCGTTCGCGCCTACTATGACGTGATTCCCGATCGCGCGAGCGAGCTGACGCTCGACGCTACGCGGAAGAATCAGTGGGGCGATCCACTCCCCAAGCTTGCGTTCCGCGATGCCCCGGAGTCCGCCGCGTTGCGCGCCCAGACGGAGGATTCGATTCGCGCGCTGTTCGCGAACATGGCCAAGGCGGGTGACGGCAAGCTGCTGCGAACGTCGGTCGACAATTTCCAGGACCACCCCGCCGGAGGATGTCGCATGGGCGATGATCCATCGGTGAGCGTCGTAGATTCGTGGGGACGTGCCCATGATCACGAGAATCTGTTCGTGGTCGGCGCGCCGACGAGCGTGAGTGGGAGCTGCGCCAACGCGACATTGACGTTCTGCGCCTTGTCGCTGCGCGCGGCGCACGAGATCGAAAAGGGATTGCCACGTCGAGCATGAGACACCCTGAAGAGCACTACCGCAAGCTCGAGCGCATGTTTCACGCAGCGCCGATCAGCAGATTCTTCGCGCCGGCCCTTCACGTCGATGAGGGCCGCGCCGAGATCACCATTCCGATCAAGCCGGATTTCTTCCACGCGGCGAACGCGGTCCACGGCGCGGTCTACTTCAAGGCGCTCGACGACGCGGCATTCTTCGCTGCCAATTCGCTCGTACCGGACGTGTTCGTACTCACCGTGACGTACAACGTGTTCTTCACGCGTCCGATTTCCGAGGGCGAGATGCGCGCGACCGGTCGCGTCGTCCACCGATCGAAGAACCTGATCATCGCCGACGCGGAGTTGCTGGATTCCGCCGGTCGTCAGATTGCCCGCGGGAGCGGGACGTTCATGCGGAGCCAGATCCCTCTGTCGCCCGCGATCGGATACGAGTAGCGCCGTACTCATCGTGCCGCCGGACCCAAAACTGGGCGCGATCTCCCTCGTCGCGTCCCTTGGGCGCCAAGTCGAGTAGTTGATAGGTCGTGTTGAACATGTCGATGCCGCGCGCATACGTCGAATACGTGTGGAAGATCTTCCCGTCGGCGTCCTTGAAGAAGACGCTGAGGCCCTCGCGGTCGGGTCCGCCGGGATTCTGCACGGCGAAATTGTACAACGCCTTCTTGTCGGCGAGCTCTTTCGGCGTGAACGACGCCTGGTAGTCGAAATTGAAATCTGTGTCGCCCGACGAGAGCCATTTGAATGTCCAGCCCATCCGCTGCTCATAGGCCGCGAGCTTGGAGTACGGCGCGCGCGAGATCGCGACCATCGTCGCATCGCGCTGGTTCAGGTGGATGATCGCGCCATTGAAATTGTCCGCCCAAAACGAGCAGTGCGGACATCCGACGCTGTCCTTCGGGTTGAACATGAAATGGTAGACGATCAACTGGCTTCTTCCCTCGAACAAGTCGGAGAGCGACTCGCGCCCATTCGGTCCTTCGAACACATAGTCCTTGTCGACGGATTCCCACGGCAGGTCCCGTCGCTGTTGGCTGAGCTCATCCCGCAGACGGGTAAACTCTTTCTCGGCGGCGAGAAACTGCGTGCGCGCGGCGATCCATTGATCGTGTGAAACGACTCGATGGGTTGTCATGTGTTCTCCCGTGAACGTTGTTGCTCGGCGCGGGTAAGCGATGGCGTGGTAGACGTCGGCGGTCGGTGCGTCTGGCACGGGTCAAGTATCAAATCAATCACTTGAATATCAAGCTACGCCGCGGGCGAGCTTAGCCGCAGGCGTCACGCGGGACATAGCGCCATGCGTACCATAGATTGACCATCGTGCCCGACTCGACTTCGCTGCCGCACCACGCTGCGGCGCCCGCGCTCCTGCCGAATTCGTCGCTCGTCGATCGCTACATCATCGAGCGTGAGCTGGGAAGCGGCGGCATGGCAACGGTATATCTGGCCGAGGAGCGCAAGCACGGACGACAGGTCGCGGTCAAAGTGCTGCGACCTGAGCTCCTGGCGACGTTCGGCGCCGAGCGTTTTCTACGCGAGATCGCGATCGCGGCACGGCTGTCGCACCCGCATCTCGTGCCGCTCATCGACTCGGGCGAAGCCGACGGAATGCTCTACTATGTCTCCGTCTTCATCCCCGGCGGATCGTTGCGCGATCGCTTGAAGCGCGAAGGCCGTCTCTCGATTCAGGACGCGGTGCGCATCACCTGCGAGGTCGGCGACGGACTCGACTTCGCCAACCGCGCCGGATTCGTCCACCGCGACGTCAAGCCGGAGAACATACTCTTCGCCGACGGACACGCACTGCTCGCCGACTTCGGGATCGCGCGAGCCGCGTGCGGCGACGACGCGGTCGAACCCGTGACGAGCGAAGGCGTCATCGTGGGCACGCCCGAGTACATGAGTCCCGAGCAGGCGAGCGGAGAGGTGGAGCTCGACGTGCGCAGCGACGTCTATAGCCTCGGCTGCGTTCTCTTCGAGATGCTCGCCGGCGAACCGCCGCACCGTGGCGCATCGGCGCGCTCGACGATGGCCAAGCACGTGACCGAGACTGCGCGCCGCGTACGAACGCTTCGCGCCGAAGTTCCGATGCCGGTCGACGACGCGCTTGCTCGGGCGCTGGCGCGGGACCCGGCGCACCGATTCGGGAGCGTCGCCGAGTTCACTGCGTCGTTGCGAACAGACGCGGCGCCGCACGGATACGTGGCGACCGGCGCGACGAGAAGCATCGCTGTGCTGCCCTTCGTCAACGCGAGTCCCGATCCGGACAACGAATATCTCAGCGACGGGATCACCGACGAGCTGATCGACGCGCTGGCCAACGTCGAGGGCATTCACGTGGCGTCGCGAACGTCGGTGTTCGCGCTCAAGGGAAAGCTGCAGGACGTCCGAGCGATCGGCGCGTTGCTCGACTGTTCCGTGGTTCTCGAAGGAACGGTGCGGCGATCGGGCCAACAACTCCGGATCACGGCGCAGCTGACGTCCACGTCGGAAGGGCGCTTGCTCTGGTCCCAGCGCTACGATCGCCGGCTCGACGACGTCTTCGCCATTCAGGACGAGATCAGCCGCACGATCGTCGACACGCTGCGCGCCACGTGGTTCGCCGATCTCGCGCCGGCGCGCGTCCAACACTACACGGACAACGTGCGCGCCTACGGTCTCTATCTCAAAGGCCGTTACGAATGGAATCGTCGGACCCAGGAAGGCGTCACCGCCGGCATTCGCTACTTCGAGCAAGCGATTGCCGAAGATCCGTCGTACGCGCTGGCGTACACGGGACTCGCCGACTGCTACGCATTGCACGTCGACTATCGCAGCGTGCCGGTCGACGAGGGATTCATGCAGGCGAAGAAGTACGCGCTGAAGGCGATCGAGCTCGATGACTCGCTCGCCGAAGCACATGCGTCGCTCGCGTGGTGCCGGTTCGCGTACGACTGGGACTGGGCGTCGGCGGGCCAGGAGTTTCGCCGCGCGATCGAGCTCGACCCGCGCTATGCCACGGCCCATCAATGGTACGCGTTCCTGCTATGTGCGCTCGGCGCGACGGGCGAATCGTTGGTCGAGGGACACACCGCCATCGAGCTCGATCCCGGCTCCGTGTCAGCGCGCCGCTCGCTCGGCTGGGCGTATCTGTATGCGAGACGGTACGAGCAGGCGCGTTACCATCTCGAGCGCGCGATCACGATGAATCCCAACGCCGAAGAGACGTTCAGGGTACTCGGCGTCACACTGTCGCTCGAAGGCAAGCACGTGGACGCCGAGCGAGTGTTGCGCGAGACGGTGACGATGCCGGGCGCGGGGACGTATACGAGCGCGTCGTTGGGTTACGCCCTGGCTCGCGCCGGCCGGCGCGACGAAGCGCTGGTGCTGTTGGCGGAGCTCGAAGCCCATGCGGCCATCGGCTACGTCTCGCCGGTCGCGTTCGCCACAATCTTGCTGGGCCTTGGCGACGTCGAGCGAGCGATCGACTGGTCGGAGCGGGCGTACGACGACCGCCGCGGATGGCTAGCGTACGTGAATGTGAATCCGCTCATGGACCCCATGCGCGGTCATCCGCGGTTCGAGGCATTGGTGCGGCGCATGAACCTATGATTTCGGCGATGAAGGCGCGGGCGTTCCGATCAGTGTTCGACCGGATGTAGCGCGTCGCGCAACGCCACGGCGAGCTGTGCGCGATCGTACGGCTTCGCAACGACGTGGCCGACCGCCGATCCGGGCGCTCGATCGCCATCATCGTCGGAATAGCCGCTCATGTACAGCACAGGAAGGTCCGGTCGCGTGGCGCGCAGCGCGGCGGCGAGCTGCCGCCCGTTCATCCCGCCGGGCATCACCATGTCGGCGAACAACACGTCGATCCGATCTGTTCGGTTCGCGATGTCGATCGCTTGAGCGCCATTTGCGGCGCCGAGCACACGGTAGCCGAGCTCTTGGAGGAATCGCGTCGCGAGCGTGAGCAGATCGGGTTCGTCTTCGACGAGCAAAATGGTCTCGCCGTTGCCGCGCGGCGGCTGACTGGGCTCCTCCGGTTCTGGCGCAGGGAGCGGACCCGTTGCCTCTGGAAAGAACAACTGTACGGTGGTTCCGCGATCCACCTCGCTCTGAACTTTCGCGAAGCCGCCGGATTGCTTCACGAAGCCGTATACCATGCTGAGACCCAGACCGGTTCCGCGACCGAGGCCTTTCGTCGTGAAGAACGGCTCGAACAAATGCGCGAGGTGTTCCTCCGGAATGCCGGTCCCCGTGTCGCCGACACTGACCATGACATACGAGCCGGGCACGACGTCGTTCGCGCGCGCCTCATCGTGGCCGAGCGTCACCAATCCAACTTCGATCTTGATCGTACCGCCGTTCGGCATGGCGTCGCGGGCGTTGATGCACAGATTCAGCAGCGCGCTTTCGGCGCCGACCGGATCGACGGTGGCGAGGAAGTGTTTGGAGGCCGGCGCAAAATCGGATTGCACAGTGACGTCCTCGCCGAGGATGCGGTCGAGCATCGGCTTCGCGTCACGGACCAGCGCGCCCAGATCCACCGTGCGCGGCTGCAACGGCTGACGTCGGGCGAACGCGAGCAGCTGCCGAATCAATGCGGTCCCGCGCGACGCAGCGCGCTCGATCTGCGCGGCGGATTCTTCCGTCGCCTCCTTCGTGTCCCGGCCCAGTCCGTCCTTGATCAGCGAGACGTTGCCGAGGATCACCGTGAGCAGATTGTTGAAATCGTGGGCGATGCCGCCGGTCAGCCGCCCGATAGACTCGAGGCGCTGTGAGCGACTCAGCGCTTCCTGAGCCGCGGCGCGTGTGTCCATCTCGCGGAACGTGAGCATGAGAATCGCCGAGAGCGCGGCGGCGAACAGCACCACGCGAACGAGCGAAGTGGAAATGTCGCGCCACCAATCACTCAGCAGCTCGTCCTCGCTGAGTGAAACGGCGACGATGAGGTCGTTATTGGGGAATGCTCGAAATGCGGTCCGAAACATCGGGCCGTTCGCCTCGGCGCGTCCGCGATACATTCCGTTGCCGCCGCTCCGCACGGCCGCCTCGAACAGCGGCTCGGTCGTCGCCACTTCACCGATGGGGTTCTTGGCCGAGGGCTCACGGAAAACGACGATCCCATCGCGGTGAAAGACGGTGACGACCCCCTTGGCGCCCACATCGGCCGAACGCAGCACCGCGCGAAGCTCGTCGGGAATGAAGGTGGCGACGATGATTCCGCCGAAGCCGCCGCCGGGCGCCGTAAGGCGACGGCCGAGCGGAATCATGTATTGTCGGCGTCCGGCAACGGTGCGAAATGGCGTGTCGGCGACCAGATCGTCGGTCGTGTCCGACGCAAGCCGTCTGAAGACGTACTGATCGCGTCGCGATTGACCCACGATGGCCGGCTGCGTGGAATGGCGAATGACACCGGCAGTGTCGACGACGGAGATCGATCCCGCCGCGGTCAGTGCGGCGCGGGCGGACACGAGTGCCGGGCTCCAAATGGCTTCAGGTGCGACGGCCCCTCCGATGCGTTGACTCTGGAGCGCGAGCTGGCGAAGCGATGCGTCGACGGCGGAGAACGTCTGCCCGAGGTATCCGGCGAGCACGACGGCGAGATTCGCCGCGCGACGATCGCCGCTGCGCAGCAGCTGCTCTCGTTGTGATCGCAGGTCCAAGGCTCGAACGCCGAGGAGGATCGCGAGCGCCAGCGCTGTGGCGAGGCCCACGGCCAACTTGAAGCCACGGCGTGACGAATTGGACAGGACCTTCCTCCCGAGTAGCATGGCGCGCTCAGAGTATAGCGCACGGGGGACGACCTTGTCATCCCGACTTCCGTCGCGAGGCATCGCGCCGCCGGATGCACTGGCGTATGATCCAAGGACGCCGCCGCCGACCTTTCCATCTCACCTTCGCCGCACTTGTACGACATGATGCTTTCGGAACGAGCGTTCTCCCACGCCCAGCGTCGGCGGGTGCTCATCGCCGACGACAACGCGGAGATGCGTGCGTTCATTCGCCGCCTCTTGGCCGACCGATACGACGTCGACGTCGTGGCCAATGGCCGCGACGCGCTCGAGTCGGCCCGTCGCGCGCGGCCGGATTTGTTGATCACGGACATCGTGATGCCGCATCTCGACGGGTTCGGACTGCTCAAGGCGATTCGTTCCGATCCGGCGCTGCGCACGCTGCCGGCCATCGTGCTCACCGAGCGCGGCGAAGTGGACTCGCGCGTCGAGGGGTTGGAAGCGGGCGCGGACGACTATCTCGTGAAACCGTTCAGCCCGCGGGAGCTGCTCGCGCGGGTTCGCACGTGCATGGAGCTGTCGCGCATGCGCGAAGAAGTCGAGCGCGCAACCGGCAGAGAAGAAGCGCTGCGCGAAGCGAATCGGCGCAAGGACGATTTCCTATCGATGCTCGCTCACGAGCTTCGGAATCCGCTCGCGCCGATCGGCTACGGAATTCACCTGCTGGGTCTCCCGGAGGTCAGCCCGCAAATGCTGGCGCGCACTCGGGAGATGCTCGAGCGCCAGGTGCATCACATGGCTCGCATCGTCGACGACCTGCTCGACGTGTCGCGCATCACGAGTGGAAAGCTGTCGATCGTGCGGGAGCGATTGGATCTCGCGCGGCTGGTTCGGCAAGCGATCGAGGATCGGCGCGGAACGCTCGAAGCCGCCGGCCTCAAGATCGACGCGGAGTTCCCCAACGAGCCGCTGTGGGTGATGGGTGATCCGACCCGCCTCACACAATCGTTCGACAACCTGCTCGACAATGCGCGAAAGTTCACCACGTCGGGCGGCGTCGTGAGCGTTCGCGTCGGCCACGACGCCGAGACGCGGCGCGCGATCGTCGTAGTGCGGGACACGGGAATCGGCATCGAGCCATCGCTGCTGCCCCATGTGTTCGACGTCTTTGCGCAAGCCGAGCAATCGCTCGATCGGACGCGCGGCGGCCTTGGGCTCGGGCTCGCCGTCACCAAGGGATTGATCGAGCTGCACGGAGGCACGATCACCGCGTCCAGCGCGGGCAAGGGTCGCGGGGCGGAGTTCACGATACGAATCCCCAGCGAGGTCGAGCCGGCAGTGCTGGCGTCAACGTTGCTCGACGCGCCGGGCACCGCGCAACCGCTGCGGGTCTTGATCGTTGAAGACAACGTTGACGCAGCGGACATTTTGCGAACACTGCTCGAGTATCACGGGTATACGGTGTCGGTGGCGTACACCGGTCTCGAAGGCGTGACCGCGGCCAAGTCGCAGCGTCCTGACGTGGTGCTGTGCGACATCGGGCTTCCTGGAATGGATGGCTATGCCGTGGCCGACGCGCTTCGCCAGAGTCCCGAGACGGGCTCGGTGCGGCTGATCGCGGTGACCGGCTACGGGCGCGAGGCAGACAAACAGCGCGCGCTCGCATCGGGATTCGATTTGCATTTGGTGAAGCCGGTGAATGCGCAGCAGCTCCTCGGCCACCTCGTCACGGTTCGATGAACGAAGTCCAAGGCTCAGCCACACGCTTTCAACTCTCGCCTATCGTATGAAGCCTCTCGTCACGCTGTTCGCATCCGCCGCACTCATTTTCGCCGGAAGACAATCGGCGCTCGCTCAGTACGCCACGCCGCGCGGCGATCCGATTGCCGGCATGTCGTGCGACGCGATGGAAGGCTCGAGAATCCACATCCATCAGCACCTCACGATTCTCGACCACGGCCACGCCGTCGCCATTCCACCGAACGTCGGCCAGCCGGCGGAGAAGCGTTGCATCTACTGGGTGCACACGCACACGCCCGACGGCGTGATTCACATCGAGGCGCCGCAGTCTCGCTCATTCACGCTCGGGGACTTCTTCGCCGTGTGGGGGCAGACGCTGAGTCGCACGCAAGCCGCCTCGGCGATCGCCGCAAGGGGACAAACGCTGCGCGTGTGGGTGAACGGCACTCGATACACCGGCGATCCGCGCACCATTGCGCTTGCTGCGCACACCGACATCGTGATCGAAGCCGGCCCGCCATTCCCCAAGCCGCCTCGATTCACGACGTGGGGAACGCTGTAGCCGGCGCCCACCAACTGAACTCATCATGCAACGACTCATTCGCGTTCCCCAGTCGCTGATCGACCGGGTCGCAATCGCGGCGACAGCGTCTCTGTTCGCGGTCCCTTCGCTCGGCGCGCAGGCTCACGCCGGATCCCAGCAGGTCGTGCCGCCGTTGGCCGCGAGTTGGTGGGGTGTGGTCACGGTGTTGGCGGACGACAGTCTGCGCGGTCGCGCGTCTGGCACGGAAGACTATCTCAAGGCGGCGCGCTACATCGCTCAGGAATTTCAAAGGGCCGGCCTCGCGCCGGCTGGAACGGACGGGTACTTCCAGACCGCGCATTTGTCGACGGCGCGCCTCGTGGCTGAGCATTCGGGCATCGCGCTCGTTACGAACGGCGTTGCCGATACGCTCAAGCTCGGTACCGACGCGTCGATCAGTCTGAGCACGACCACGGCACCGCGCGCCGAAGGACCGATGGTGTTCGTGGGCTACGGTCTGCACTTCCCCGGCATACGCGATGATCTCGGTAGCACGAGCGTACGCGGAAAAGTGGCGGTCTACTTGAATCGATTGCCGTCGGGGCTCAACGCTACGATCATGGCGCACTCGCGTTCCGGTCGATGGGAGGCGTTGCGCGCGGCCGGCGCGATCGCGGCGATCGCGATCACCGAGCCACCGAGCGCAGGCGGCCGTGATGGGCGGGGCGGCGCAGCACCGGGCGCTGGCGGTGGGCGTCCCGCCAATGGTCTGGCCGACGATCCGACGGGCGGCGGTGTGATGATCACGGTCCCTGACTCCGCCGCGGCGCGTCTCTTTGTCGGCTCCGGCCACACGTATGCGGAGCTTGTCGCCGTGGCGAACAAGGACAGCGCGGCCGTGCTTCCGACCTTCGCGCTCGCGCCGACGTTGCAGGTGTGGACCGAGCTCGCCACGACTCCGCTCGAGGCGCCGAACGTGCTGGGAATGCTGCGCGGTTCCGATCCGGCGCTGCGCGACCAGTACGTGATCGTGAGCGCGCATCTGGATCACTTGGGCGTCGGTCGCGCCGTCGACGGCGACAGCATCTACAATGGCGCGATGGACAACGCGTCGGGAATTGCCACGATGGTCGAGACGGCGCGCGCATTTCACAACCGGCATATCTCGCCAAAGCGTTCGATCATCTTCGCCGCGGTTACCGCGGAAGAGAAAGGCGAGCTCGGCTCGGCGTATTTCGCGACGCATCCGACGGTTCCGGTCGGACAGATCGTCGCCGATCTCAACACCGACATGTGGGAGCCGCAGATTCCACTCGTCGGCGTGTTTGGTTATGGCGCCGACGAATCAGATTTGGGAAATGATCTTCGACAGGCGCTCAAGCTCCACAACCTCACGCTGATGGACGATCCGCATCCGGAGCAGGTGCGGTTCATTCGAAGCGACCAATACAGCTTCATCAAGCGCGGCATTCCGGCGCTCGCCCTCAAGATCGGGTATCTCCCAGGCTCGCCGGGCGACTCGGTGATCGCCGAGTGGAATCGCATGCGCTATCACAAGCCGTCGGACGATCTCGACCAACCGGTGAATTTCGATGCCGCGATCGGATTCGACGCGATGTACATCGACCTCGTTCACCTCGTGGCCGATCGTCCGACGCGGCCGGCGTGGGTAAAGGGCAGCGTGTTCGCTACAGCCGTGCATCCCTAGAAGACAGCGGCGCACCAGATAGCGCGCGGACTTCATCGTCAGCCAGCCGTCGCCATTGGCCTTTCGCCAGCGTGCCGAGCGCGAGCGGACCGATGGCGACGCGGACGAGCCGCAGCACCTCGATGCCGAGCGCGGCGAACAAACGGCGGATGTGCCGATTCTTTCCTTCGTCGAGCGTGATCTCGAGCCACGCACTGCTGCGCGACCCGGTGCGCAGCAGCGAGACGTGTTTGACGGTGAGTCTCTCGCCGCTGTCTTGTTCGACCACGCCGGCTGCCACACGCGCGATGAGTGTATCGTCGACGAGTGTGCGAAGCTGCACGTGATAGAGCTTGTCGACGTGCGAGCTCGGGTCCAGGACGCGCGCCGACCATCGGGAGTCGTTCGTCAGTAACAGCAGGCCTTCGCTCGCTTTGTCGAGTCGGCCGACCGGAGCGACGAACGGAAGCGCAGCGCCGGCGAGACAATCGTAAATGGTGGCGCGGTTCCGCGGATCATCGCGGGTCGTCACGAGCCCCCGCGGTTTGTTGAGCGCCAGATAAACGCGTTCGACGCGGCCGACGCGCTCTCCATCGACCTCGATCACATCTCGCTCGGGCACGATGCGGAAGTTCGTATCCCGAACGACGACGCCGTTGACCCGAACGCGCCCGGCTTCGACCAATCGTTCGCCTTCGCTGCGGGAGCACACGCCAAGCTTGGACAGTCCGCGTGCGACGCTCACGGTTCCGCGCGCGGGTCGACTCACGGCGAGCCCGACGGCGGGCTACCGTTTCTTTCGGCTTCCACCCTTCTCCGGCCGTTCATCGTCAGCGACGTCGATCGAGAGTGGGAAGAAGAGGGAGCGCTTCACCGCGGGATATGGTGTGCTCCAGCCCTTCGCGTCGTGCCAGAGAATCCGATTGAGTTGTTCGGTCGGCGCCTCATCGGGTCCGGCGAAGCTCATTCGCGCTGACGCACGCGCGGCGGCGCGGCGTTCGCCCGCCCACGGACCGTCGATCGAGCCGATGCGTTGATTCAACTCGAGCAACGATTGCTCGGGCGCGACCACCGAGTATGGCGTGAAATCGGCCTTGGCGTCCGGATCGATGAAGCTGGCGCGCATGTCGGTCGCGACGAGGTCGAAGATCGACATCGACGGCAACCCGAGCATCAACTCGATCGTCTTCACCATGCTCGGCTGGCTGTAGAACGTCGAGTCGACGCTACCGCGTCGCGTATACGGAGAAATCGCGAGCGCCACCGTACGGTGTCCGTCCACGTGATCGACGCCGTCCTGTGCGTCATCTTCGACGACGAGAATCGCCATGTCCTTCCAGAAGCTCGAATGGCTGAGGCCATCGACGATCATGCCGAGTCCATAGTCGTTGTCGGCGACGCAGGCGCGCGGAGTGCACCAGCCAGCGGATGTGCCCTGCGTATGGTCGTTCGGGAGAATGACCATCACGAGATTCGGCATCGCATGCTGTGCTTCCCAGTCGGCGAGATGGGCGAGGATATCGCCCGCCTTCATCACGTCGGGCACTTCCTCCGTCCAACCCGGATACTCGCGGACGAGCTGACGATCGAGCGACGAAATATCCGAGTGCGTATCGAAGCGCTGTTTCAACACGTTGCGTTGAAACGCATAATCCTTCGGGTGTGCGTCGTACTGTGCGAACATTCGCCGGCGGATGCTGTCGGACGAAACCTTGGGTGATGGCGCGTATTCGCCGAACACGGCGACCGTCTTGTCTTTGGACCGGGCCGCTTCCCACAAGAACCCGCCTGACGAGTACGTGAGTGCGTCCTCGGCTTCGGACGGATAGCTCCGTCCGAAATAGAGCGGCCACATGGGATAGTCGGTCTCGTTCGCCTGCGTCAGCCACTGATGGCCGTCGGCCGAATTCCCGCCCGAGGCGAAGAAATGATCGAGCGTGACGAACTGCTCCGAGAGCGCATGCGTGTTCGGCGTGATCTTGCGTCCGTAGAGCACAAGCGCGGGATCACGTGACCCGCGATCGAGGTCGCCAAGCACCTGGTCGTAGGTGCGGTTCTCGCGCACGATAAAGACCACGTGATTGATCAGCGATGGATCACCGGGACGCGCGGGCACGGCACGGGCGATGGTCGCAGTCGTGAATGTCGGCGCGATGGACGTGGCGAGCGCGAGACGATTGTTCTGGCTCACCGCGGTCGTGAAGGCGCTCAACTCACTCGGGGTCGGAACGGGAATGACGTGCACCGATCCACGAATCGCGAACACGTATCGGCTGCGCGTTCCGCCGGTGGTGCCCTCGCCCGATCCCATGCCGAACAGCGAACCGACGGCGAGGTAGCGCCCGTCGGCGCTCGCGTCGATGCTCGACGGATACCAAGCCGTGGGAATGAGTCCCTCAAACATCGGCGTCGCCAACGCGGGACTCACGTCATACATGGCCACCGCATTGACGCCGCCGAGTGCGACGTAGAGCGTCTTCTGATTGGGCGACAGGGCGAGCGCGGTTGGTGCGAGTCCTATCTTGCGCTCGCGGAAGGGCACGATGGCGATGTATCCGGCGACGGCGTTCGATTTCGTATCGATGATCGCCACGGAGTCGGAGTTTCCTGCGGCGACATACAGTCGCGCGCCCGCTTCGTCCCATGCGATCGCGGTCGGATGCCGTCCGACAACGATGTCGTGCGTGATGGTTCCCGTCTCCAAATCGACGCGGCTCACGCTACCCGGCTCGGCGATCCCGCGCTCGTCGACCCGCACCGCTTCGGCACGCGGATCACAGCACTGCATCGAGGCGCGTTGCGCGGACGTCGGCTTTCGTCCGCCAAGCACGGACACGTAGGCGACGCGGGAGTCGGTGGAGATGACCGACGCAATCGGCTCGACGCCGAGCGCGATGGTTCGCACGAGCGAGCCCGACTCGGCGTCGAGCACGGCGAGCGCGTCATTGGCTGGGAGTGGAACGACAGCGAAACGTCGTCCGCTTGCACCGGCGCGCGCGGCGACGGCCGGTGCCCCGGCCATGTAGTCGCCTAGTGCGCCGGAATTGAAGCGTGCCGTCGCCGCGTCGCCGGTGAGCTCGGCATCGAACCCGCTGACCTGCGCGACACGCGGCGTTCGACCCATGCTTGTCGTCGTGAGTGGAAGCACCCGGCCGACCGACGACGCGAGCACGCGATGTGTCGCCGAATCGATGCCGAGCGCGTATACGCCAGGGCGTCCGTCGACGTGGGCGCGCGCGCGCACGCCGTTGCTGCGCCAATCGAGCCGGTAGACGTAGTTGGGCACCGCGACCCACACTTCGTCAGACGACGCTCCGAATCGCACGCCGCCGACTTTTCCGTCGAACACGCTCTGAACGCCTGCCGGCGTCACGCGCTGGCCCGTGGCAATGACCCCAGGGTCGGACAGCTCGCGTTTCGGGTACGTCTGTTGGGCTTGGGCGACCACCCCGCTCACGGCAATCCCGACGCCTGCAGCGATCATCCTCTGCATGATGCTACTCTCTCCGTGCTATCGTTGGCGGCCGTCACGTTGCATCGCGCGGAGCGGCGAGCGCTTGTTCCACCTCACGTCCACCGGCCAGCAGGCGATCCGCTTCCTGGCCGAACTCCCGGGCCGTCGCGAGGTCGAGCGTGATTCCGTCGATCGATCCGCCGCCGGCGCGTAAGCGAAGCAGATCGAGCCGCAAGTTTTCCAGAGCGGTGACCAATTCTTCAAGGCGTGTCTGCGCACGCTCTCGCGTCAGCACGAGATCGGCGACCAATGCCTCCTGTCGTTCCGTCGCGACCACGCGCGAGGGGCCACGCTGCACCTCGGCGAGCGACGCGTCGAGCTCCTCGATTCTCGCACGCATCGCGCGCGCGTGGGACTCGAGTCCGTGTAACGCTTTTGGAACGTCGCCGAGCGATTCGCGCAACTCTTTCGGAAACGTCGCGAACATCGCTTCGGCCGACATCGCGATCGCCATCTCGGTGGGACGGTCGGCAGGTACGGCGCGATCGCCGAGCTTGAACGAGGCGATGCGAGCGAGCTGCTCTCCGATCTTGCCCGACCAAAGCTTGGACCACATCGAGCCGGAGCCGCGGCGCAAGCGACGCCAACGCGTGCTGAGCGCGGTGGCGAACGTGCCCATGTACAGCGAGATGATGGCGACAGGCGCGGCGAAACCAACCACGTGCGGCGCGAGGATCGTCGTGGCTACGGCGCCGGCTCCCACGATGAGCCCCGTTGCACCGATGAACGTGAACAGTCGTTCGCGCGCGGTCGGGTCGCCGCCGTACTCGTACAAGAATTCCTCACGCCGCCGCTCGAACGTCGTGCGCAACGCGGCGACGATGTCGTCGGGTCCGTAGCCGACTCGCAGAAGTTTGCGTAGACGGTAGACGATCATCCCGAACGGAAATCCGAGACTGGCGGCCGTCATTGCCACGAGGACCGCGATCGGCGCCACATGCCCACCTTGCCTCGCGATGCTTCGGGCAATTCCCGAAACCAACGGCACAGCGAGCGCCGCCGGAACCACCAACGCGCCCATCCGGCGGCGATCGAGGAAGACACGAATTGGGATTGGAACCTCGGGCCGCTTCTCGATCCCTGGCGCGAGGGCGTCGGCCAACGCCTCGCCATTGAGGAATCGGGCCGACGGCTGCTTTTGCAGACACTTATCGATGGCTTGCGCCAGCGATCGCGGAACTCCGCGCGCGACGGACGCGATCGGCGGCGGCGGTTGCGTGAGATGCTGCGCGATCACGCCTTGCGCCGTGTTCGCGGAGAAGGGAAGGGTTCCGGTGAGCGCCAGATAGGCCACGATGCCGAGCGCGTAGAGATCACTGCGGCCGTCGAGCTCTTCCGCGGTTGCCTGTTCGGGGCTCATGAACTCGGGCGTGCCGAGAACGACGCCGACGGCGGTGTCGCCCGTCGTGTCGGCGAGTCGGGCAATGCCGAAGTCGGCGACCATGGCGCGCCCCGTGCCGCGCTCGAGCAGAATGTTGGCGGGCTTGATGTCGCGATGCACCACGCCTTGCGCGTGTGCGTAGGCGAGCGCCCATGCCACCTCGCGCATGATGCGCGTCACATCGTGCGCCGGAAGCGGACCGTGCGTGGCCAAGCGTTGCGCCAGCGTGCCTCCGTCGACGTACGCCATGACGATGAACACGAATCCGCCGATCTCATCGACGCTGTGGATGGGTACGATGTATGGATGAGACAGCCGGGCGGCCGTTCGCGCCTCGCGCATGAAGCGGTCGCGGAGCTCGGGCCGCGCCGCGAACTCCGGCGGGAGTAGCTTGATCGCGACCGGCCGGTCGAGCAGCACCTCGCGCGCGAGATAGACGACGCCCATTCCACCACGTCCGAGCTCGCGTTCCAGCGAGTAGCGCCCGACGACCGCCTGCTGGAAGGCGAGGAAGAGGGCGTCGACGTCGGCGTTCTGCATGCGAATAAGTAATACCGAGACGTGGGCGCTGGTTACTAGGCGCTGAGAGCTCGCCTGCCGGAACCGGTGCGGGCGCCCAGTGCCCTTGCATCTGCCCCGCCGCCCTCACACAATCAAATCATGCCCTCCAATCGACGCGATTTCCTGCAGGCTTCGGCCTCCGCTGCCGCGGCGCTCACTCTGAGTCCGCTGGCTCAGAGTGCCGTTGCCGAAACTCTTACGGGCGCTCGCCGCGCTGGATCGCCCGAATCGCGCGCGATCGAGGAGAAGGTGATCCGTGCGCGACCCGTGCACCTGAGCAAAGTTCGCTTGCTCGGCGGCCCGCTCAAGACGGCGCAGGACGTGACGGCCAAGTATCTACTCTCGCTCGAGCCCGATCGCATGATGGCATACTATCGCGTGCGAGCAGGACTTCCGCAAAAGGCGCAGCCCTACGGCGGGTGGGATGGCGGAGGACGCAACCTCACCGGGCACATTGCCGGGCACCATCTGTCGGCAGTGAGTCTGATGTATCTCGCGACGGGCGACGCGCGGTTCAAGGCGCGGGCCGACTATCTCGTCCGTGAGCTCAAAGAGGTGCAGGACAAGAACGGCGACGGGTATCTGAGCGCGCTCGAGGGCGGCCGCGAAGCGTTTGCCGCGCTGTCGAAAGGCGACATCCGGTCCGGCGCGTTCGATCTCAACGGTCTCTGGTCGCCATGGTACACGCTGCACAAGACGTTCGCTGGACTCCGCGATGCCCATCGCCACACCGGCAACAAGGCGGCGCTCGACGTCGAGACCAAGTTTGCCGGATGGGCGGAGGGCGTGCTCGCGCCGCTGAGTGACGCGCAGATTCAGAAGATGCTCAACACCGAGCACGGCGGCATGAACGAGGTGCTCGCCGACCTCTACGCCGATACCGGAGACAAACGTTGGCTCGATCTCTCCTACAAGTTCGAGCACCGCGCGTTCACCGACGCCCTCAAGCGGGGGCAGGACAACCTGGCCGGCAAACATGGCAACTGCCAAATCCCGAAGCTCATCGGATCGGCGGCGCGCTATACCTACGTCGGCGACACGGGTGACATTCTCGCGGCCTCGTTCTTCTGGGACCGCGTGACCGAGCACCACAGCTATGCGACCGGTGGCCACGGCCTCGCCGAATATTTCGGATATCCGGACCAACTGAGCGCGCGTGTGGACGGGCGGACGTGTGAGTCGTGCAACGTGTACAACATGCTCAAGCTCACGCGCCGGTTGTTCTCGCTGCACCCCGATGCGTTCTATGCCGACTTTCAGGAGCGCGCGCTGTTCAATCATGTGCTGGCGTCGATCGATCCCGAGCAAGGCCGAACATCGTACATGGTTCCGGTTGGTCGCGGGGTCCAGCAGGAATATCAGGACATGCTGGAGAGCTTCACCTGCTGCGTCGGCACGGGAATGGAGAACCACGCCTTACATGGCGATGGTCTCTATTACGAATCGCCGGACACGCTGTGGGTCAACCTGTTCGTTCCGTCGACGGCGCAATTCACGACGGCGGGCGTGCATCTCACGATGGACACCGATTTTCCCGATGGCGGCTCGGCGAAGATCACGCTCGCGATGCCGAGGCCTGCGGCGTTCACGCTCGCGGTTCGTCGACCGAATTGGGCGGGTGACGGATTCACCGTAAAGGTGAACGGATCGAGCGTCGACGCTCCGCCGCTGGCGAGCCTTCGTGCGGGCAGCGCCGGCGGTCGAGTGATGGGCAACGAAGACGCGTCGCCCCAGCCCAGCTCATTCGTCGAATTGAAGCGCACATGGAAGTCGGGCGATACGGTCGAGCTGACGCTGCCGAAATCGCTGTGGATCGATCCGACACCCGACAATCGGAGCGTTGCTGCGATCATGTGGGGACCGCTCGTGCTCGCCGGCGACTTCGGGCCGCGGCGCGAAGGACGTGTCCGCACAGCGGATTCGTCGGCGTCGGTGCCGGCCGCTCCCGCGCCGATTCCAGTGCTGGTGGCGGCGAATCGTCCGCTCGAGCAATGGGTCGTCCCCTCGCCGGCGCGGGCCGGTGATTTCCGCGTGAGCCAGGTTGCTCGCGTCCCCGCGCAGCCGGCGCCGCCCACCGACGTGCCGCTCGCGCCGTTCTACCGCACGCATCGCCGCACCTACAGCGTGTATTTCGACGTGATCACGCCGTCGGACTTCGACGCGCGGGTCGCGGCGCTGGCCGCTGAGCAGGAGCGCATTCGTACGCTCGAGGCGGCGACGGTGGCGTTCGTGCAGGTCGGTGATTCGCAGCCCGAGCACGAGTTCAACTATCAAAGCGATCCCGCCAACCGCCCGGTGCAGCGAACGAACGGTCGGGCGAATCGTTCGGGGCCGGGGTGGTTCTCGTTCGATCTCCCGGTCGACGCGAACTCGGAGACGGCAATCGTCGTCACCTATCTGAACGAACTTGGTCTGCCCCCGGCCTCCGGCAATTTTCAGATCCTCATTGATGGAACTGTGATTGCGCCATTCGCGCCGAATACAACCGCAACGGGCTTCTTCGACGCGCAATACGCGGTGCCTGCGGCGGTCGCGCGTGGGAAGAGCAAAGTCACCGTTCGCTTTCAGGCGACGCCGGGAGGACGCATCGCGCCCGTGTTCGGCGTGCGGACGATTCGGGCCAGCAAGTAGGCGAAGCGACTGCTGCGCACTCCGCTTCTATTAGACTTACCTGATCAGCGGCCGCTCATTTCGTGGTCGCGGCGATGCACTCGATCTCGACCTTCGCCGCCGCGCTGACGAGCGCGGCAACGATCACCGTCGAGCGGGCGGGCGGCTCTTTCGGAAAGAACTGGCTATAGACCGAGTTCATCCCCGCGAAGTCCTTCACGTCGACCAGAAACACCGTGCATTTGAGCACGTTCGCCATCGTGCCGCCGGCTGCTTCGACGACGGCCTTGACGTTTTCGAGCGATTTCTTGGTCTGGCCCTGGATCGTGCTGTCGGGCGCATCGCGAGACACGCCGAGTTGTCCCGACGTGTAGATCACGTCGCCATGGCGGATGCCCGGAGTGAGAGTGGCGGACGCGGACATTCCCGTCGGCACGATCGCCTGTCGTTGCGCGGAGATAATGGATGGGACGAGGATTGCGGCCGCGAACGCCGGCAAGAATTTTCGCATCTGAGCCTCGGATTGGGGATCTCGGAACGATGCCCCAATCTCGAATAGTCGATTGGCCGGCGGAAGGGATCGCTGCGCGTCGCTAGCAGGACGGCTGGCGTTGGGTAGGTGGGCCGGACGGTGGCGACGCGCCCTTCGGTACCGCGACCACCATCGTGCCCATCACCTGGTGCGACGTCACGATCTGCCGCACCGCCCTCCCCTCGCGAACCGCGGGATCGTACCTCCACCCCCTCACCATCGCGAGCACGGATTCCGCGAAGCCTTGGTCGTTCGCGCGGACGACCTGAATTGTCGGCACTTCGGGTCTACCAGCCGCGTCGACGACGAACTCTAGATCCGCGGAGTAGCACGTCGAGCGCGGGGTGGTCGGTCGATAATCGGGATGAGTCTGGGTGGACAGCAGGTGCGCGGCGCGGTCGACGGCGCAATCACGATACACCGGCCCGATGACCGCGAACACGGAGTCGCGGTCCCGGAGATCGCACCCCGCGCCGCGCGCGCTCTTTCCGCCGCCGGTCGCACATGCGGCGGCGAACGCTACCATTCCCGCGACAGCGATCGTTCGAAGCGACATGCGTCCATGGCTGGAGAGGAGGACCCAGCGCGGTCATTTGACCACGATGAAGAGAGAACCATCATACTCAACTTCTTATAGTCGCGCCACTGGCGCGATTGGCCGCTCCCCAACCACTGACGCGCCTTACGGCCGCGCCGCCAGGCTGATCAGACGCCGACGCTCCGCAGCGTCGATCAAATGTCCGTTCGCGATCACTGCCACGATGCGTCGCGTCTGGCGAATGTCTCGCAACGGGTTGCCGGCGAGCAGCACCAAATCGGCGAGCCTACCCGGAGCGATCGTACCGATCGAGTCGAGCATCCCGAAATAGCGAGCCGGCTCGATCGTCGCCGCGCTGATCGCATCGAATGGCGACATGCCGCCTTGCACCAAGAGCGCAAGCTCCTCGTGGAGCCCGAACCCGGGCGGACTGTTGCGCAGCGGCGCGTCGGTTCCCGCCAAGATGTGGACACCCGCTCGGTGCATCCTCGCGATTTGCTCGAGCCGCTTGGCGAACATCGCGCGACCAACGACGTCGGCGCCGGCGGGGACGCTATCCGGCATCGGAAAGATCTGCTCGACGAAACGTCGCAGCGATACGGGCAGGTAGTGCGCGAGCGAATCGCCGGGCACCGTTCGATTCGGCCACGACGCGACCTCGAACGCCGCAGTGAACGTCGGCGTCACCCACGTTCCGTTGCGCACGAAACGCGCGTAGAGCGGAGCGAGATCCTGGGACGAACACCGACCCAAGGCGCCCTGCACCGTGAAGCGTGGCCGCAACGCGATCGACTCCGCCGGCGTGCACGGCGCGGGAATCGCGAGCAGATGCTCGATGCTGCGCTGCCCGGAGTCCGAAGCGTCGGCGGATCCCACGAGCTGCGACACGTGGCCGGCGAAGGGAATCCCACGCTCGCGAGCGCGTCGCGCGATCGCAAAGTACGTCTCACGTGTAAGCTGTCCGTGCACCTTGACGAAGTCGACACCGAGCGCCACGAGCGAGTCGACGGCGGCGCGCCCTTCGTCAGGAGTCCGCGTGAGGATGTGAGGGATCGGAACGTCGCCGCCTTCGAGGTACGGGCCAGAGGCGACGATGCGTGGTCCGATCAGTCGATGCGCGGCGATGTCTCGTCGCCACGTCGTGAGCGTATCCCAATCGCCCGCCATGTCGCGCACACCGGTCACTCCGTTGGCGACGTACAGCCCGAGGAGGTTGCGTCCACCGAGCACCGCGGTGTGCACGTGCATGTCCCACAATCCGGGAATGAGAAACTGGCCGCGCGCGTCGACGATGCGCGCGCTTGGTGGAACGTTCGTGCGCCGTGACGGGCCTACGGCGACGATGCGGTCGCCGCGAACGATCACGGTCTGGTCGTTTCGAGGAATGGAGTCGGAGCCATCGATCACGCTCGCATGCGTGAATGCGATTGCGCGCTGCGCCGCGATCCGGGCGGGCGCGGCCGCGATCAAGATCACGCTGACGGGGATGGCGATGGCGCGCATCAGGATTGTCGATCGAAGAACGCTTCCACCGGGGGAGCGGTAGGAGGCATCGTCGCCAGTTGTAAGGAATTCGCGTCGATGCATGAGAACACTGCGCTCCGCGGGAGATGGGCCGTCGGATCCGTCGCGCCGCGGGGCGCCCATGGAGGGCGGTTGGACTGCCTCTGACTTATCGCCGAAATCCAGAAAGAGCAATCGCTCACTTTGCGCGAATTGCCATGTGCTTGACGGCCCCAAGGCGGGGCGTATGCTTGTCGCGATTCCTCACACCGATCCGGACCGACCATGAGCGTGCGTGAAGACCTCGAGTTACTCGATCAAACACAATCGGAGCTCGCCGAGATTGCCGACGCCGTCCAAGAATCGACCGGCATCCAACGGCGCGATTTCCTGTTTTGGTCGCTCGTGACCGCCGCCGCGAGCACATTCGGCGTCGGCTCACGCGCGCGCGCACAAGCGCCGACGCCCGGCGCGCCAGCTCCCCAGGAGCCACTTCCAACCCTCGGGAACGGCGAGCCGGTTTCGTGGACATTCCAGCCATATCCGGGCGGAACGGGCGCGCTGATGGAAAAGCTCATCCACGAACGCGGTGCGGCGGCGTTCGAGCGATCGACGTTCGCCGTTGCTCCGTGGACGGGCCCGGTCCCGACCGCGCCAGAGGAAATCGCGTTCCTGCCGGCGCATCGTCTCTCGGCGTTGATTCGCGCGCGGAAGATCACGTCCACGCAACTCACGAACATCTATCTCGAGCGCATGAAGCGGCTCGATCCGACGCTTCTCTGCGCCGTGACCATCATGGAGGAACAGGCACTCGCCGACGCGGCGCGGGCCGACGCCGAGCTCAAGGCGGGCAAGTATCGCGGGCCGCTGCACGGCATTCCGTACGGAGTGAAGGATCTGTTCTCGACCAAGGGCGTTCGCACCACCTGGGGATCGCGAGACTACGAGAATCGCATCATCGACGACGATGCGGAAGTCGTTGTGCGGCTGCGCGACGCCGGCGCAGTATTGATGGCGAAGCTCGCGACCGGTCTGTTCGCCACGGGCGATCAATGGTATCGCGGGCGCACGAACAATCCGTGGGACATTCGGCGCGGCTCGAGCGGATCATCAGCGGGTCCGTCGTCTGCGACGGCGGCGGGGTGCGTCGCCTTCGGCATCGGCACCGAGACGTCCGGGTCGATCGTATCGCCGGCCCGCGAGTGTGGCTTGAGTGCGCTGCGTCCGACCTTCGGTCGTGTGAGCCGCTATGGCGGCATGGTGCTCGCGTGGTCGCAGGATCGCGTTGGTCCCATTTGCCGCAGCATTGAAGACTGCGCAATGGTCTTCAACGCGATCCACGGCGTCGATCCCAAGGATCCGGGAACCGTGACGACGCCGTTCCACTTCGATCCGAACATCAAGCTCGCGTCGGTGCGCATCGGCGTCGACGCGAACGCGCCGAAGGAGTTCGTCGACACGCTGCGCGAGCTCGGCGCCGCGCCCAAGGAGATCGGTCCGCGTCCGCAGTGGCAGCCCGGCGGAGTGGGAGGCGTCGAATACGCGGCGGCCTTCGACGCGTACGTGCGGGCGAAAGCACAAGAGCTGGGCATCGACCTCGCCACGATCCCGGAACCGCAGCCCGGCGCGGGGCGCGGAGGGGGAGGCGGCCCGGGTGGCGGACGCGGCGATCCGGGAAACCCGACGGGAATGGCGGCGCTCACCCGCTGGACTCCCGGACGATTCCCGCGAGCCATCGACTTCGTTCAGCAACAGCGTCGCCGACACATCCTCATCACACAGATGGCCGAGCTGCTGAAGGATTTCGACATGTACGTCCCGGCCGGTAGCGGCCAAGGGCAGTGGGACATCGGTCTGCATGCGCAAACTGGACATCCGTGTGCCGTCGTTCCGTACAAGTTCGATTCACCGCCTGCGGGGCGCGGGGGTGGCGGCGGACGTGGTGGAGTAGACACGACGGCCGGTCGGGCCGCCGCTGAGCCGATCGTCTACAACCAGCAGCCGATATGTGCCGTGTTGGCCGGCAATCTCTACAACGACGACAAGATTCTATCCGTCGCGCATCAATATCAGACGCACACGAGCTGGCACACGAAGCACCCAGCGTTGTGATGAGCGCTCCACGAGCAGCGTTGTCGTATATGTTCCTGTAGGGTTCCATTAATCGCGTTACCGACTCCGGGACATCGCCATGCATCTCACCCGCCGAGAGTTCGTGGTCGTCGCGGCGGCTGCCGCCGCGTCGCGGCCGCATCGCCTGTTCGCCCTTCCGCCGGTCGACGTCCTCATCGTTCAGTTCTCTGATGCCGGAGAGCGGCAGGGAAGCGTTCGCGTTCCGAAGGTGGTCAAGCCGGAAGGTGATTGGCGGAAGCAACTCTCGCCGCTCGCCTACGAAATCACTCGCCAGGCCGGCACCGAGCGCGCGTTCACGGGTGCGTATTGGAACCTTCACGACAAGGGCTTGTTCCGGTGCGTGTGCTGCGACACCGCACTCTTCAGCTCGGCCGCGAAGTTCGATTCGGGAACGGGATGGCCGAGCTTCTGGCAACCGATCGCCGAGGAGAATGTGCGGCATGGAAAGCCGAGCGGCGGGTACACCAACAGCGAAGTGACGTGCACGCGCTGCGACGCGCACCTTGGCGACCTGTTCGATGACGGCCCGCGCCCGACCGGCTTGCGGTACTGCATCGATTCAGTGGCGCTCCGATTTGTAAAATTCTAATGACCGCGTCGATCCGGCATCGCTGGTCGGCGGCTTTCGCCATCGTCGTCCTCGCCTCGTGCGGCCGGGCGCGTCCAGCGGGCCAGTCGGCGGCGCCGCTCGCATCGGTTGGGTCGCTCGTGCCCGGGTGGAATCGGATTCCCGGCGGTCCGCATACGACGTGTGCGCTCGGGACGCCGTACGCGTTCTTCGTGGAGGTGGGCGATCCACGGAAGGTGATGATCTTCTTCCAGGGTGGGGGCGTGTGTTGGGACGCTGCGACCTGCGACCCGCGGAGCAAGACACACAACTACAAGCCGGTCGTAGGCCAGCAGGAGCGGCCGTATCGAACCGGGATCCTGGATCCGACAAATCCAGAGAACCCCACTCGCGGCTATACCAAAGTGTTCGTGCCGTACTGCACGGCCGATCTTCATCTCGGAGCGCGCACAGTCGCGTTCGACGTTCCGGCCATGCCGCCGGATTCGGCGCATCTATTCGAGATCCACTACAACGGCGTCGCGAATGCGATGGTCGCGCTCGATTGGGTGTACGCCCACGTGCCATCGCCGCAGACGATTTTCGTCACGGGCGTGAGTGCGGGATCCGTTCCGACGCCCGTCTACGCGGCCGCGGTGTCGAAGCACTATCCGCGCGCGCGGGTCGTCCAGCTCGGCGACGGTTCGGGGTCGTACGGGAACGCCTCTGGAATTACAACGTCTTGGCGAGGACTGCCCGCTCTTCGCGCACTCAACGTGTTGCCGGCCATCGATTCGGCGACCTTGACGTATTCTGCGCTCTACGGTCTGGCGGCGCGCTCGTCGTCGCGCATTTCGTTCGCGCAAATCAACAGCGCAGACGATTCGACGCAGACGTATTTTCTTCGCCTGGCCGACCGATCGTCGCCCGCGGTTCCAGTCCTCTTGGCCCGGAACTTCGCCGAGATCAAGCGTGCGCTGCCGTCATTCCGGAGCTACACGATTCCTGGTGTGACGCACACGATCATTTGGCGGCCCGAGTTCTACACGACGTCGGTCGACGGCGTCAGACTCCGCGACTGGGTCGACGCGTTCATCAACGGAGCGCCCCCGTGTTCCAGTGACGCGCGGCCGGCGACACCGTTGTCCTGCGTGGGCGACGTAGGCACGTCACTGTTGCCGGCGAGATAGCGCGCCGCCGCCCGGCCCACTCACACGTCACAGATCTCATACGCTTGCTTCAGCGACGTGAGCGGATCGCGCTTCGGCACGAACTCCTGCCCCACGAACCCCGTGAATCCAAGATCGGCAATCGCTTGCATCACCGTGCGGTAATTGAGCTCCTGGGTGTCGTCGATCTCGCCCCGACCGGGGACGCCACCGGTGTGATAATGCGCGATGTGTTGAGCGTTGGCGCGGATCGTCGCGATCACGTTGCCTTCCATGACCTGCATGTGATAGATGTCGTACAGCAGCTTGAGGCGCGGTGAGCCGACGCCTTGCACTACTTGCACGGCCCACGCCGTGTGATCCGCCTGGTAGTCCTTGTGGTCCACCTTGCTGTTGAGCACCTCGAGACAGAGCGTGACGCCGTAGTGTTCGGCCGTTGGTGTCACGCGCTTGAAACCCGCGATGCAGTTCGCGATGCCTTCGCCATCCGAGAGGCCGGCGCGGTTGCCGCTGAACACGACGATGTTCGGCACCCCGGCCGCCGCGGCCTTTGGAATCATGACCTCGGCGTCGGCGACGAGCTTGTCGTGATGATCGGGTCGATTGAACCCGACGGGGATCGTGCCGAAACCATTGGCCATCGTGCACTCGAGCCCGTGTTTCTTCGGCACCTGCCAGTCCGCCTCATCGAGCAAATCGATGGCGCGATAGCCGATTGATTTCGCCGCCTCGCACAAGTCGTCGAGGGGGATGCGTCCGTAGCACCAGCGCGACACCGATTGCTTGAGCCGCGACGCGGAGCGCACGGGCTGCGCGAGCAACGCTCGCGGCGCGAGCGTCGTGGCGGCAGCCAATGTGCCGAGCGTCCCGACCGCTTCGCGCCGCGTGATGTCGCGCATCAGACTTCGCCTCGCTTCATCGCCGCCACCGCGTGCGCCGTCGCGCGAGCGGTCAACGCCATGTACGTGATACTCGGGTTCTGACACGCGGTGCTCGCCATGCACGACCCGTCGGTGAGAAAGAGGTTCTTCACGTCCCACGCTTGGTTCCAACGGTTCACGACGCCCTCGTTGACCGTGCGGCTCATGCGAGCGCCACCCATTTCATGAATGCAGTGCCCCGGCGGATTGTCCGACCCGTGCTGGCGGATGTCGGTGCAGCCCGCCGCGTCGAGCATCTCGGCCATTGCCGTCATCATGTCCTTGTCCATCGCGCGTTCGTTGTCGCGCCAGCGCACGTCGATGCGCGCGGCGGGAATGCCCCACTTGTCTTTCACATCGGGGTCGAGCGTGACGCGATTGTCTTCGTGCGGCAGCGTCTCACCCCAACCAGACGCCGAGAGGGACCACGGCCCGAGGTCATCGATGAGCGATTGCTTGAACGCCGCGCCGTAGCCGGGCATGCTCGATCCGCGCCCCCAACCCGAGCGTCCGGACCCTCCCTGCATTCCGTACCCGCGAAGGAAATCGGGGTGCTGCGTCTTCACGTTGCGGAATCGCGCGATGTAGATGCCGTTCGGGCGATGGCCGATCGTCCGCTTGTCCGTGAAGCCGGGCATCGTTCCCGACGCACCGGAGCCGTAGTGATGATCCATCACGTATCGGCCGAGCGTGCCGCTCGAATTCGCGAGGCCATCGGGGAAACGCGCGCTCTTCGAGTTGAGCAGCAAGCGAACCGACTCGATCGTCGAGGCGCAGAGAAAGACCAAACGCGCGGTGAACTCGTGCTCTTGCATCGTCTGCGCGTCGATCACGCGAACGCCGCGCGCTCGACTGCGTTTCGGATCGTACAGCACCTCGGCGACGACGCTGTTCGGCCGCAGCGTGAGGTTGCCCGTCTTGCGCGCGGCAGGCAGCGTGGACCCGAGACTGTTGAAGTAGGAGAGCGTGACGCATCCGCGTTCGCACGGACCGCAATAATGACACGGCAAGCGACCATTGTGGGCCTTCGTGAGAATGGCCGCGCGGCCGATCGTCATCACGCGCTCGCCGTTGAACGCTTTGAGAATCTTTGGCCGCGCGTCCGCCTCGACGCAGGTCATCTCCATCGCCGGCAAGAAGTCGCCGTCGGGCAATTGTGAGAGCCCTTCGTGCGCGCCGGTGACGCCGATGAATCGTTCGACGTACGTGTACCACGGCGCGATGTCCTTGTATCGAATCGGCCAGTCGGTGCCGTGACCATCTTTCGCGTTCGCCTCGAAATCGAGATCGCTCCACCGATAGACCTGACGGCCCCACGTGATCGAGCGACCGCCGACCTGCCGCCCGCGAAACCACTTGAACGGCGCGTCGCCCGGATTCGTGTACGGATTCTCCGCGTCCTTCACGAAGAACTTGTGGCCGACCTCGTCGCATGCATAGCAGCCACGCTGCACGGGGTAGTCGCGCTCGAGCTGCTTGCGATCGCCGAGTCCGCGGAAATGCATCTCCCACGGCTGCACATGCTCGACGAAGTCCGTGTTTGGATCAACCAGACCGCCCGCCTCGAGCACGAGCGTTTTGAGACCGTGCTCGGTCAGCTCCTTCGCCGCCCAGCCGCCGCTGATTCCCGAGCCGACCACGATCGCGTCGTAGTGCGTCGTCTCAGTCATGGGCCCGTCCTCCTTCGATGCGCGCCGCTTTCGGCGGCATCGGTGCGGCGCCCTCGAACCTGCCTGGCATGATCTCGACCTTGAGCACCTTCTTCATCACCGGCTCGCTCGTGAAGTAGCCGTGCACGATGAGACCCTTGAGTCGCCAGTAAGTGCGATTCGGTTCGGATCGGCGGTCGCCGGCGCTCTCGATCGCTTCGATCGCCGAAGCGCGCGCGGCTGGTGCGAGATCGGCGAATGCGGCGCCGCCCGCGTTCTTCGCCTGTGCATCGAACGCGTCGAGCCCGGCGAGAAATGCCGCGCGCTCGGCGTCGTCATAATTCTCCGACACGACGACGTCGACGAATGCGGGTACTCCGACATCCGTTGCGCTCGGCGTGTCCGTTCGCGGAATGATCACATCGGCGATCGCGCCGACGAGCGCAAGCTGCGCGTCGCTCAGACCGGCCGATGGACGAAGACCGGTCGCCACTCGCGCCCAGGCGGCGATCGTGTCATGCGGAAGCAACGCGAGCGCCGTTGCGGCGCCGAATGCTCGGAGGAGGTCACGCCGTTCCATAGAAAGCATCGCCCCAGGGTGAAGGCGATACGCTGTCGCCGCGAACGTCCCGCGTCAACCGTCAGTGATGCGCTGCTGCCTGGAGGAGTGGCAGTGGATCCACGGGCGTACCCTTGGACCAGCGACGGATGTCGTTGCTCCGCGCGATCGCGAAATGCAGATGAGGGGCGTTGGGCGACGCGTCGCCGGTGAAGCCGACGTACCCAATGAGTTGGCCACGCGTCAACGCATCACCGTCGTGCAGACCCGGCGCGTAGCTGTCGAGGTGCGCGTACATGAGAATGAAGCGCTCCGACGAATCGGCGGCGTACACCATCAGGCCGCCGTTGCGACTGGTGAAGAGCTTGAGCACGCGCCCCGACGCGGCAGACATCACCGGCGTTCGTCGCGGTGCCATGATGTCGAGTGCCTCGTGACGACGTGTTCCACCTCGCAGCGCATTGAAGTTGCTATGCAGCTTCATTGGATCGACTCCCGTGAGGGGCATCGCCAACTCGCGACTCACGAGCTCGAGATCGGACGGCGTCGTCACCGGCAGGGTGGATGACGCCGACGTCGGCTCGGTCGACGGCACTGCGGAGGAATCGCCGAGTGCCGTGAGCGAGTCGGTCACCGCGACGGGTGAGGACGCGGTGTTCATGCCGAAGCCTCGCGCCATCGCGGCGGCGGCGAAGACCATGGCAATGACGAGCGCGCACTCGACATAGCTGATGACCTCGATCCTGCCGGCGTCGCGTGTGTTCGGCTCTCGCGTTGCCGTGCGCCAGCGAATGAGTGTCACCATCGGCCACACTTCGAGCGCGAGGATGGCGACGAACATGCCCATCTTCGCGTAGAACGCGTGGTTGGACAGGTAGTACGAGGTGCTCTTCTCGGTGCTCGCCAACAATCGCCACAGGCCCGTTACCAACCACACAACGGCGGCGATGCCCCACCACGTGTCCGCAACCAGCGCACGCTTCAACGCCCGCTCGTCTACGGGATCGCGCAATGAATCGTGCAACGCCCGGGCGCGTCCCCACACACCGCCCAAGCCAACGCCAAGGGCGAGCAAATGGAGCCAAGCCAGCGCAAGACGCAGAGGCACAGGCCGCTCTGGAAGCACGCGACGTGCCAGGCTGGACGCTGGGACGCGCTCGACGGCGTTGGCGACACCTGTCGATTATGAAACACTAAAGGAGACCGGCGCCCAAAAGTCGCGGCAGAGTCCGGACTGCTTGTAGGGGAATCCCCCGCAGCTTCACACAGATGAGGCTCTATTATCTCGCGAGAATCTACCGCTCGAGCTCTGGGGGCTCCGACATGATCAAGACATTGCTAGTGACTGGTGCGCTCGCCTTCGCGAGCGGTGCGGTCACGCCGAGCGCCGCGCAGGCTCCGGCTGCTGGAACACGATCGCCGCACGTCGTGAACGTCAAAGCGTTCGACTACCGCTTCGAAGCACCCGCGTCGATTCCGGCGGGAACGACCACGTTCAGGCTGCAGAACCTTGGGAAAGAGCCGCATCACCTGTGGATCGTCCAGCTCACGGGCGGCAAGACGCCAGCTGATTTCAACAAGGCGATGAAGGCTTGGGGCTCGGCGCTCAAGATGCCTGCATGGGCCGTCGATGTCGGCGGGCCGAACACCGCCGGCAGCAATGAAACCGCCGAAGGAACGATGACCCTCGAGCCCGGCACGTACATGCTGGTGTGTTGGATCGCGTCGCCCGACGGCATGCTGCACGTCATGAAGGGAATGGTCAAAGAGATGACGGTCACCGGCCCCGCAGTGGCCGCCGCCGAACCGACGGCTGATATCACGATGATGATGGACGATTACAGCTTCGACTTGAGCAAGCCGATCACGCCGGGTAAGCACACGATCCGGTTCGAAAATCGCGCGGCGCAGAGCCACGAAGCAGTCATCGCGCGACTATTGCCCGACAAGAGCTTGGCGCAAGCCGTTACGTGGCTGAGCGCGGGACAGGCTGGACCGCCGCCGATCGTGATGATGGGTGGCGCGTCGGGCTTGGCGAAGGGCCGGCACATGTTCATCACGGCGGACTTTACGCCCGGCCATTACGCGCTGCTGTGCTTCATTCCCGACGCGAAGGACGGAAAGCCGCACTTCGTCCACGGAATGGCGAAGGAGATTGTCGTCGCTCCGTAGCGTTCGAGCGTGAGGACGCGGACGAGTGGTTCTGGCCGGCGCGACCTTCGGGGAACGCCGGCCAGGTCTTTTCGTGGACATCATCCGACTCTTCCGCCCGCCGCTCCCGGCGGCATATTGACGCGAATGAGAGCCACGCTCCTCTTGGCGGTCGCGGCGCTGGCACGTGTCGCCGGCGCCCAAGCGGGAAACGAGTGGCCTGCTTGGGGCGGCGACCTGGCCGCGACCAAATACTCGACGCTCGCTGATCTCAATCGCGGCAACGTCAACCAACTGACGAAAGCCTGGGAATGGGCGACGGGCGAAACGCCGAATACCGAGCCGCGAACCCGTCCAGGGAATTTTCAGGCGACGCCGCTCATGATCGGCGACACGCTCTTTCTGAGCACGTCGTACAACCGAGTCGTCGCGCTCGACGCGAACACTGGCCAGCCGCTTTGGTCGTACGATCCCAAGGCGTACCTCGCGGGTCAGCCGCCCAACGGCACGGGATTCGTTCATCGCGGCGTCGCCACATGGAGCGACGGAAGACAGCGGCGGATTTTCATGAACAGCCGCTGGCGCCTGATTGCACTCGATGCCTCGACCGGGAAACCGATTCACGATTTCGGCGATACCGGCGTGGTCGATCTCACCAAGGATCTTGCGCGCAACGGCAAAGCGGTCAACAAGCTTCACTACACCGAGACGTCGCCGCCCGTCGTGTGGCGCAATCTCGTCATTGTGGGGAATGGCGTCGCCGACAAGCTCATTTACCCGAACGATCCACCGGGCGACGTCCAGGCGTTCGATGTGAAATCTGGAAAGCGCGTGTGGAGCTTCAGCCCCGTTCCCCGGCGCGCCGATGACGACGGAGCCGAGACTTGGCAGGACAACTCATGGAAGACGACCGGCCACGCCAACGTCTGGGCTCCATTCAGCGTCGACGACCGGCGAGGTTTGGTCTATTTGCCGGTGAGCACGCCGAGCAACGATTGGTACGGCGGAGCGCGGAGAGGGAACGATCTCTACGCGGAGTCCATCGTCTGTCTCGACGCGCGCAATGGCCACCGCGTGTGGTACTTCCAGACGGTGCACCACGGACTCTGGGATTATGATCTTCCCGCCGCCCCGGTACTCGGCACGGTAACCGTTGGCGGGCGTCGCCGCGACATCGTCGCCGTCCCGACGAAGACCGGTTTTCTCTTCGTGTTCGACCGCGTGAATGGAACGCCCATCTGGCCGATCCAAGAGCGGGCGGTGCCGGCGAGCGATGTGCCTGGCGAGCAAGCTGCGCAATCCCAGCCGGTTCCATCGCTGCCCGCGGCGTTCGCGAAGCAAGGCTTCAGCTTCAACGATCTGGTCAACTTCACACCCGAGATCGAAGCGCGCGCACTCGAAACGATCAAAGACTACCGCGTTGGACCCCTATTCACTCCACCGTCGGTAGATGGAACCATCGTGATGCCGGGCGCGATCGGGGGAGCGGGGTGGGGCGGTGGCGCGTTCGATCCATCGACGGGAACGATCTACATCAAAGCGACCAATCAGCCGGCGCTGTACAAGATCATCCGGCCGGTGCGCAGCGATACGCTCGACGCCGACTACACGGCCGATCTCTCCGCGCAGTCGTTGCGCGTCGTGATGCCGCCGCGTGACAGCGGACAACGCCTTCCGCCCCTCCCGATCAACAAGCCACCGTACGGCACTCTGGTCGCCATCGACCTCAACACGGGCGCCACGAAGTGGAACGTCACCCTCGGTGACACGCCTGGCATTAGGAATCACCCGCTATTGAAGAATTTGAATCTTCCACCGGTGGGCGTTGCTGGTGCACCGGGGCCGATCGTGACTGCCGGCGGCCTCATCTTCGTGACCGGCGGCGGCGCGACGCTCTACGCGATCGACGTACAGAACGGTGCGACGTTATGGTCCGCCGATCTTGGTCAGAACGGATACGCCGTGCCCATGACGTATCGCACGAAGGCGGGCAAGCAGTTCGTCGTGATCGCGACCGGCGGGGCCACGGGAGCGAAGCTGGTGGCGTTCAGCCTCCCGCAATGAGACAGGTCGCCTCGCGTACCTCATAACGACGACTCATGTCCCTCATCTTTCCCTTCGAGCCGGACATCCGCCGCGCCTCCACGATTCCGTCGCGACTCTACATCGATCCGGTTTACCTCGAGCTCGAGCGCGACCGCGTGTTCGCGCATTCGTGGCAACTCGTCGGACGGCTCGAGCAGGTGACCGAGACCGGGACGTTCTTTACCGCCGAGGTAGGGAATGACTCCGTCGTTGTGCTGCGCGATGGCGATACGCTGCGCGGTTTCCACAACGTTTGTCTCCATCGCGCCGGACCGGTCGCGCACGGATGCGGCAAACGCCAGACGCTCCAGTGCAAGTACCACGGATGGACGTACACGCTCAAGGGCGAGCTGCTTCACGCCCCGGAAATGGAAGGCGTGGAGCGATTCACGCCGGAGGACATGCGCCTTCGTCCCGTGGCCGTCGCCACATGGGGACCGCTCGTGTTCGTGAACCTCGACGGCGCGGCGCCGGCGCTCGACGAAATGCTCGGCGACATTCCCGGTCGCGTCGCCCGGTTCGGTTGCGAGTCGATGCGGTACGTGATGCGCAAGGAATACGAGCTCGACTGCAACTGGAAGGTGTACGTCGACAACTATCTCGAGGGGTACCACATCCCGGTCGTCCATCCCAGTCTGCACAAGGAAATCGACTACGACAGCTATCGGGTCGAGCCGCAGCGCTACTCATCGATCCAACACGCGCCCTTGCGGCCTGTGGTCGGCGGTGCGGTCGATCGCAAGTACGACCCCTCCAAGGCGGACGTGCCCGAGGCGGTGTACGGCTGGATCTTCCCGAACATCATGCTCAACGTCTACATGGGACAGATGCAGACGAACGTCATCATCCCCGTCTCGCAGGATCGAACCATCGTTGCGTTCGAGTGGTTCGCGCATGATCCGCCCGCCGATCCCGCCACCGACCCGGCGTGGTCGCGCCTCATCGCCTTCAGCGACGAGATACAAGACGAAGACGTCGAGATCTGCGAGAGAGTCCAGCGGAATCTGCGGTCACGGGTCTATGATCGTGGACGCTATTCGGCGCTGCGCGAGCGGGGTGTCCATCACTTCCATTCGCTGCTCCATGAGTTTCTGACCTAGCCGCAACCATCGATTGGACGCGACTAGCGACGTTGGTGGCGCCAAATTGGCGATGCTGGCGTGTTGATGCCGCGGTCTGCTCTCGCCGGACAGCCCAATGGGTTGGTCGGCCCGGATGAGGCGGTCAGGCTCCTTACGCTGCGCCGCTGGTTGTGAGACCGGGCACGTTGCTACCCTTTCAACGGTTCGTTTGTCTAAGGGGGTGAGCAATGCCGAGCTTCTTTCCTAACCACGCCGTCGAAATCAAGCTCGAGGAGCCGCAGGCCTTTCGGCGCTTCTCGTTCTCGCTGGTCGAGATGGCGATCGTTACGGGCGTCCTTGTTCGCCTGCTTCGACTCGCTGCCTTCACCCACGGCTCGAATAATTGGGTCTATCTCGCGGTGGTGTTTGCCGTCGGTTCCATTCTGCTGTTCGGAATGCTCACGGCGCACCTCGCCAATTACCCGCTCCACCAGTACTTCTGGCGCGCGCCGGCATTCGCCCTCGTCGAGGTCGCGGCGGAGATGGTCACCAGCGCGCTGCTCGTCACGGCCGGCCGCGAAGCGAATGGAACGGTCCGAGCCCATTGGGACGACATGGTCGGCATGGGCCTGCACGCGCTACTCTATCGAGGCTTGGCGATCGTCGTTTGGGGGCTCATTCTCGCCGGCGTCGTGCAACTCGTCCGTCGGACCATCGTTCACGAAGACGCCGAGCCGGGCGAGGCTCCGACAACGTAACGCGACCGCTAGAACTTGACCCGGACGCCGGACATGATCGTCCGTCCGGGAACGATCGTGACGTTGTCGGGCTCGCCGCGCTGGTAGTTCAGCAAGTTGTCCGCTGACAGCTCGATCGAAAACATACCTCGAATGTCGCGGGACGCCGATGCACGTAAGCGGAGACCGCCGTCATAGCGCCGCCAATACTGGCGAAGTTGGGAGCCGAGTAATTCGTGCGCCGGATGGCTCCCGCTGGTGAACTGCTGGGTCATCGCGAGCTCGTCATAGTTGATCCAATCCATCGCGCGCGCGCCGCCCAACGTGGCGTACCAGTGGTTGCCTGTCCACGACGCCGTCAGGCTCGCCGTACTCGATGGGACCTGGAGCATACGGTCGCCTGTCTGCAGGTCGCCCGTGTAGCCGTTCGCCAGCTTGGTGACGCGGCTGCCGACGAACGAGAGCGCACCCGTCACCGCCAAGTGCGAGACACTTTCCGCCGCGGCGATCTCCCACCCGCGGTTCGAGATCTCACCCACGTCCTGGAGCGCGTAGGTCACGTGCCGGGACTGGTAGCCCGAGTCGGCAGACACGGCGACCTGCTGCACCAAGCCCGACGCCCGTTGATCGAACCGTGTGACCTGCACCGAGAACGCATGGCGGAACCACACATCGAAGCCCGCCTCGGTGCCGGATTGCACTTCGGGACCGAGCGCCGCCTGCGTCGCGCCGTTCCACGACTGCCAGAACGAGGAGTGCACGAGCGTCGCCGGGGGCCGAATGCCCTTGCCGTACGCCGCCCGCAACTTGACGGTGAATGGACCGTAGTCGTGCGCCGCGGCGCCACCGAACATCGGAAGCGTGACGAACTGATTCGACGCCGGCAGACGACTATCATGCTCGATCCGAACTCCGCCCGTCGCGAAGAACGTGTTGTCGTAGGACGCGTTTGCCTGCGTGGTGAACCCGGAGTTGTTCTGCCACGTCACGAGGTCGCTCGTTTCGGTGCGCGCCGGCATCAGGGCGGTCTTGCCTTGCTCGGAGAACAGCGCCGTCTTACGGATCGAGCTTCCACGGAGCGCCGCATGCTCGGCGGAAAAGGTCAGCGTCGCGCGTGACGATTCGGTCGTCGCCAACCGCAGGACGCTGCTCGCGCGCAATGTCGCGCGATCGGCGCCGCCTTCGGCCGCGCGCAATGCAGAATCGGCGGGATTCGGAAACGGCGTGAAATTCGTTTCTGCGTTCGCCAGCCGGTAGCCATCGACACCAGCGACGAGCGAATGCGTCCATCGAGAGTCGGGCGTCAGCGTTCCCGTAACGCCGACGGTGTACTCCTGCACCGATTGTGGCGTGTCGGTTGACTGCGTCGCCGGGCCGGACCCGGTCGAGTCGGATCCGCTCGGTCTCGCCGCGAATCCAGCGAGCAATGACCTGTTCGGCGTTCCGGCCTGCTGCGTGAAGAACCGCGCCGTCGCCGCGACCGAACTGTTGGCGCCGACGACCCGCGCGCTGCCGCTCGCCATCAGATCTCGGCTGTACCCATTGGGAATGAATGCGCCCATGCTTCCACCCGAGACGTGCAGGTCAGCCGAGCGAGTGCTCGTGCCGCTGACGATCGACAGCGCGTGATCCTGCGCGAGGACATCGTGGGTGAACGAGCTTTCCGACAAGCCGGCCGTTGTCCGGAGTGAGGCGCGCGTTCCGTCGCCGCTCGCTCCCTCGTGACGGGTCACGATGTTGACGACGCCGCTGATCGCGTCGGTGCCGTAGAGCGCCGAGCCCTGCGGCCCGCGAATGACTTCGATGCGGTCGATCGAGCCGGCGTTGAATCGCGTGACGAGCAGCGGGTTCGCGACCTCGATACCGTCGATGTAGATCTTGGGATAGCTGAGCCCAAACGAGCTCGCGCCGCGAATGCTCGCGTACGAGCTGACCATACTGGTGGGCGATTGCGTCCAGCTCCACATCCCCGGCACGTAGGTGTCGAGCGCGCCGGACAGTGTGTTCGTGTTGTCGCGCGCGAGCTGCCGGCCGTCGAGCACATCGAGTCCCACGGAGAGCTCGCGTTGCGACGAGCCGACCGCGCTCCCCGTGACCACGACGCGATCGAGCACGCCGACGGTACGCGACATGTCGGGCGTCGATTCGCGCGACTCTGTGTTCGCTCGCGGGGTCAGCACGACTTGATCGCCGCCGACGCCCACCGCGGCGAGGTTCGTCTCGCGGAGCAGGTCGGACAGCACTCTTCCGACGGGCTCCGCGTCGGCGGTGACGCAGACCACGTGGTCGAGCGGCAGCAGCTCGGTGCTATACGAGAGGCGGAGCTTTGCCAGGTTGGCGACGCGATCGAGCGCGTCCCGAAGCGCGAGGTCGCTCGCGTGCAGGGTGACGGGACGGTCGAGCGGCGCCGCCCAATGCGCCGTGCTCTCCGCCGTATCGGTTTGGGTTGTAATACAGACGCGCGATTGCGCGAGCGCCGGGCGAACGACGCCCAGCGCCACGACGACGCTCAGCAATCCGTGGCGTCTCCGCAATCGAAGTCTCTTCACCGCGCCGAGTTTGATCCGTGTATCGTCGTGACGGTCGCGCTGTCTCCCTGCCGTTCGACCCGCGCACCGAGCGTGAGTCCAAGAATCTTGAGCACCTGATCGATCGGCTCACCGGCGAATTGCATGGTGACATGCCGGTCGAGCAATGATGAATCCGCAACGCGCAGCGTTACGCCATACCACCGGTGAATCTCTCCCGCCACGCGGGTGAGCGATGCCTCACGGAAGACCAGTCGCCCAGTGGTCCAGGCGACATCATCGTCACGCACCGACTGCCGCTCCGCACGCACGTTGCCTCGCGCATCGATCGAGCCGCGATCCCCTGCGGCCAGTACTACACCACCATCGGGTGCGGAGTTGCGTTCACGCAGCCGAATACTCCCCGTAACGACGGCGACACTCGTGGTATCGGCGTCGTCGCTTTCAACCGTGAACGTCGTCCCGACGTCCTCGATGAGCGCGCTTCGGACGCGGACGGCGAATGGTTTTTGGGCGTCGTGACGCACGTCGAAGTATCCGTCGCCATGCAGGTCCACTGTTCGTGAGGTCGTCCCGTAGTCGGCCGGAACGGTGAGACGGCTGTCGGGTCCGAGGAGCACCCGCGTACCGTCGGCAAGCTTGACTGAATCCCGCTTCCCGACCTGGGTGGTGTACGTGTGAGCCGCGAGCATCGTTGGCGTCGACGCGATGTGCGCCGAGCGCAAGGTGACCATCATGCCGACGACGGCTGCGGCGGCGAGCACCGCGCCTACCATCACGGTGCGCCAACGGGCCGGGGGATGTCCGCGATCGAGCGTGAGCCGCGGGCGGCGTTCCGTCTCACCCATTCGCGCGTGAACGCGCGCGAGCGCCGCCTCGACGTCAACGTCGGCCCCGGCGTCGGCGGTGACGGCGGCATCGAGCCGCGCCACGAGCTCTTTCTCGACCGGGTTCGCCTCCAACCAACGTTGCACGCTTTTCGCCTCCTCGGCCGAGCTCTCTCCGGCGAGGAAACGAGCGATCGCGTCCCAGTCGGGAATGTTGGCCGAGCTGCTCTGATTTGGGGGAGAGGCGTCGCTCGTCATACCCTATCGACACGCGTTGGATTGCGTACCCTTATTCGGATCATGAATCGCCGTTCGGAGTATACGGGAAGGCCGCGACTGCGGACAGCACCCGTTTCGGCCACCGATCATTCTTTCCCGACGATCTCATGGACGATCGCGATCTATTGAACCGGCTGAAGTCCGGCGATCAAGACGCGTTCGACTCCATTTTCCGCGCACATTACGCGCAGTTAGTGGCATTCGCGCAGAACTTGCTCCGCGATCGTGCCGCGGCGGAAGACGCCGCACAGGAAGTGATGCTCGAGTTGTGGCGCCGCCGCGGCGAGCTCGCGATTCATGAATCGCTTCGCGCGTATCTGCTGCGTGCCACGCGCAATCGCGCGCTGAATCAAGTGCGCCACGCGAACGTGCGCCGCCGCGCTGAGCCCGAGCTGATGAGCGAAGACTCGATCGCGGCCACCGGCGCGTCGATGCTCGTCGCGAGCGAGCTGCGCACCGCGATCGTCGCGGCGGTGGCAGAGTTGCCGCCGGCATGTCGCGAGGTGTTCGAGCTGAGCCGCGGCCAAGGCCTCCGTTACTCCGAGATCGCGAGCACGCTCGGAATCTCCGTCAAGACGGTGGAGTCGCAGATGGGCAAAGCGCTCCGCCATTTGCGAACGCGACTCGCGGGTTGGCTGCCGGAAGGCGGAGCGCTGTAGACAGCACGATGAGGGTTCGCGCGTCGTGACGTGTCCTGTCTCTGAACCCAGAACAGGACCCTTTCGATGAAACAGTTCGTCATTACAGCAAGTTGCGCCGCCGCAATTTTTGTTACTGCCTGTAACGATGCGAACGCGCCATCGAGCCAGCTCGCCATCACGATGGCCTCGGCATACTCCACCGCGCCCGCTGGCTACGCCCAACTCAACAGCAGCTTCAGCGCCGACTCGTCGGCCGGGGCGTTCGAGCCCGAGTTCGGCGACCATGGTCGCGGCCACGGCGGTTTCGGTCCGCTCGGTGGCGGCCCCGGATTCGGCCTCGGCTTCATGGGTGGCGGGCTCGGCGGGCCATTCCTCGGCGACGGCCTCGGCCCCATGCATTCGAGCGACGGCTCGTGCACCTTCTCGAGCAGCACCGGACTGGTGACCTGCACGTTCACTACCCGCGATGGATTGACGGTGACGCGCGTCTCGAAGTACACGACAGCCGCCGGACAAGCGCAGGAGAAACCGGACAGTACGACGAACACCGTAACGACCACGGTGACGGTAACTGGAACTGCGACGCGTCGCGACAGTAGTAAGAGTGTGGTGAACGAGTCGAGCAATCAGACGATCACCGGTCTCGCCAAGGGAAGCGCGCAGCGTACCATCAACGGCGCGTCCGCCGGCACCGAGAATACCACCGGCATGTCGTCACAAGGTGCGTTCACCGCGATGCGCGTGACCGGTGACACGACCAAGGCCGTCGTGATCCCCGCGCCGACGGGCACGACAAGAACGTACCCCACGGCCGGGACAGTCATTCGCGCCATGAGCGCGACGGTCACGATCTCCGGACAGTCGCCAACGACCTCGTCGCGTCGTGAGGTCATCACGTACGATGGATCGGCAACGGCAAAGGTGGTCATCACGCACGATGGCACGACCCAGAATTGCACGCTTCCGCTGCCGCACGGGCGTTTGACCTGCCAGTGATCGGCGTCGAAACTCTGAGAAGATGGAGAAGTACAGATGAGCAGTAGAAAAGAGCTGACCGTAGACGCGGCGCCGGGCCATGCATGCCCGTGCGCCGCGGCCGAGGGTGCCACGCATGGAATGGCCCGCCGTGAGTTCGTAGCGAGTGCGGCGGCTGCATTGGCGGCGATGGCTCTCGCGGCATGCAGCACGACGGGCACAGGTGATTTCTTGACGTCCCCGGGCACGGTGACGTCGACCAGCATCAAAGTTTCGGACTTTCCGGCGTTGGCGAACGTGGGCGGCGTTGCGACGACGACCGTGAGTGGCGTTCCGATCGCGATTGTGCGCACCGGCGCGTCGACCTTTGCTGCATTCTCCCGGATCTGCCCGCACCAGGGCAGCACGATCGACGTGTTCAACAACGGATTTCAGTGCCCGCGTCACGGCGCGACGTTCAACCTGTCCGGCCAGTGGATTGGCGGCCAGCCTACAACGAACCTGAGGTCATATCCGGCGAACTACGACGCATCGAGCGCGACGCTGACGATCGGCGGCTGAGGCATAGGGGTAGCGCGCGCGCTACGTGTCTTGCAGTCGTAGGGCAGTGCTTTCGTGAATGCAGCGCCGGCTCGGGTGGGGGCAGGCCGCATCTCATGAAAGCGGGGTTTCGACGGGGTGATGCCGAGGTGGAACGAGAGCGGCACTCACCCCGTCGTCATCCGTCTCTGGCGAACTCACCAATACTAGGCGATCCTTGCGCCGGTGAGTCGCCCTCAGTCGCTGCTTCGAATCCTCGGTCTGTCATTTGGCCTTGCCGTCACCGTCGGAAATACGATCGGTGCCGGCATTTTGCGTACACCCGGTGACATCGCGGCGCTGCTGCCAAATCCGTGGCTGTTCATTGGGATTTGGGTCGTTGGCGGATTCTACGCGCTCTTGGGTGCGAACGCGCTGTCCGAGTTGGGGACGATGCTCCCGCGCAGTGGCGGCCAGTTCATCTTCGCGCGCCGCGCGTTCGGCGACTACGCGGGGTTCTTCGTCGGCTGGAACGACTGGATTTCGACCTGTGCGTCGATCGCCGCGATCTCACTGGTGATTGGCGAATCCACGGTGCGGGTCATGTCGCTCTCGAGTGGCGCGGCGGCGCCGATTGCGATGTCGGTCGTCGTCATTTTCATGGTGCTCCTGCTCCGCGGCGCGAAGTCCGGTAACATCGCGCAGCAGGTTACGAGTCTGGCCAAAGCGCTGGCGTTGCTCGCCTTGATCGTGGCGTGTTTCGTGTTCGCCGGACGAGCCCACGTTGCTGCCGCGCCCGCGGCTGGCGCAGCCGCGAAAACGTCGGTGTTCGTTGCGTTCATGCTCGCCGCGCAGGCGGTGATCTATACGTACGATGGATGGGACGGGCCGATCTATTTTTCCGAGGAGCTCGACGATCCGTCGCGTCAGATCCCCCGCTCGATGTTCTATGGACTGCTGTGTGTCGCGGTCATCTATCTGCTGACGAACATCGCGTTCCTCACCGCCGTGCCGACGAGCGCGCTCGCCGGATCCCAGCTCGCCGCGGGGACCGTAGCGCAGGCCCTTTTCGGCGGACGCGGTGAACTGCTCGTTCGACTCGTGGTGATCGTGTCGCTGCCCAGCGCCGTCAACGCGAACTTGCTCATGGGCTCGCGCGTCCTTTACTCGGTGAGCCGCGACGGACTCGGCATTCCGTTCGCGACGCGTGTTAATGCGGGCGGGACGCCGACCGTCGCACTCGTCTCGAGCGCGTTGGTGGCGATTGCGTTCCTCGCGACTGGAACGTTCGAGACGATCATCGCCATTGCCGCGTTCTTCTTCGTGGCCGACTACGCGTTGTCGTTCATCGCCGTGTTCGTGCTTCGCCACCGCGAGCCCGATGCGCCGCGGCCGTATCGAGCCATTGGACATCCATGGACGACGGGGTTCGTCCTGCTTGGCTCGTTGGCGTTTCTGGCCAGCGCCATCGTGGGAGATCGCCGGAACAGTCTCTACGCGTTATTCATCGTGCTGATCAGCTATCCGGTCTTCCGCCTGACGCGCCAGCCAGCTGCCAGCCCCTTCTGAGGGCCCGTACCTTTGACAAGATTGAAGTTGCGACATGAGTACTCGGTACTCCCTACCTCACTCCCTTGCGGGAGAGCCCGATGATCAAGCGTGATAAGGAACTCATCGTCGTCGGCGACCGCGTCCTCGTCCGGGTCGAAGAGGGCGAAGAGCGTACGAACGTCGGCTTGTACCTGCCGCCGACCGCCGTCGACAACCAAGCGGTGCAGGGCGGAACGATCATGGCGACCGGCCCGGGACTTCCCATGCCGAGTCCGGATTCATATTCGTCGGAGGAGCCGTGGCGCATGCCGTCGCGCGAGACGCGGTTCCTTCCGATGCAGGCTCGGACCGGCGACTACGCGCTGTTCTTCCGCAAGGCGGCGGTCGAGATCACGTTCGAGGGCGAGCGCTATTTGGTCGTCCCTCAAGCGGCAATTCTTGCACTCGTGCGGGACGAGTGATCGGCGTTGCCTTTGCGACTAGCTGCGCGTTCTTCTAGCAAACCCAGACTGTAGGTTTTGTATGCGTCTTCCCCAACAGATGTACGACGAACGTCTCGTGACCCCTATGCGCCAGGATCTCACGCGCCTAGGAATCAAAGAGCTCCGAACGGCCGACGAAGTCGACGCCGAATTGAAGGACACGAAGGGCACGACACTCGTCGTCGTGAACTCGGTGTGCGGATGTTCGGCGCGAATGGCTCGACCCGCGGTCGCGATCGCGCTCGAGAATCCGATCAAGCCCCAGCATCTCACGACCGTGTTCGCCGGCCAGGACGCCGAGGCGACGGAGCGAGCCCGCAGCTATTTCACCGGCTACGCGCCCTCCTCTCCGCAGATCGCGCTGTTCAAAGATGGCCAACTCGTGTTCATGCTCGAGCGCTGGCAGATCGAGGGACGACCGGCGGACGAGATCGCGCACGATTTGGTGAACGCGTTCAATCGTTACTGCGGACCCGCAGCCAGCGCGGCCTGAGCGCTCGGAGCTGAACGCCGCGCGTCCGTTCAGCGCGGCTGGATCAGCCTGACGTCGAACACCACGTGATAGCGGTCGTCGACGCGCGTAAGCCGAAGGTCTCGGCCCCACGCATTCGCCGGCCGCTGCAGCTCTCGCGAATCGCCGAGCACTCGCACGCGCACCGCGGCGTTTGCTTGGGTCAAAACGCGAATCTCACGAGTCGCCGAGTCGAGCGGGATCGAGGCCGGCGTCGTTTTCGTGAGCGAATCCGTGGTACGAGCGCTGTCGGCGCCGGCGCCGGTACGAGCGCCGGTGCGCATCCAAACCGTGAACGTGACGGGCCGCGATGACATTGATTCGACGCGAAGCGTCAGCTCGCTCGCGTGTGGCCGAGATGCGGGCGCTGCCGCCAGACCGACCAGTCCGACTGCTACACCGATGAATTTGTACATCGTCGCCTCCGCGGGTCTTCCATAGGAGACGTCTTGGCGCGGGAGACTTGCACAGGGCGCGCCGAGTTTATTCGAGCTTTCGCACCCAGATGTTGCGGAAACGCACCGGATTGCCGTGGTCCTGGAGCATGAGCGGCAGCGCGTCGGCGTGTTTGGCGTACGGCGGGCGCGACTGATGAGCCGTGGGCCCGCTCAACTCGACGTTGTCTTGCACGAGCACACCGTTGTGCAGCACCGTCATTCGGGCTGGACGCGTTACCTTGCCCGCCGCGTCGAACCGCGGCCGGTGAAAGACGATGTCGTACGTCTGCCACTCGCCTGGTGGTCGGCTCGCGTTCACGAGGGGCGGAAACTGTCCGTAGATCGCGCCCGCCTGGCCATCCGGATACGTGATGCTGTGATACGAGTCGAGCACCTGCAGCTCGTAGCGGCCCATGAGAAACACGCCGCTGTTGCCGCGCTCTTGACTCTCGCCCTTGGGCGGCGTGGGCGTTCGCCATTCGATATGCAGCTGGACGTCGCCCAACGCCTCCTTGCTCTCGATGCCTCCAGCGCCGGCGACAACTTCGGCGTATCCGTTCTCAACTTTCCATTTCGCCGGCTGCCCTGCGTGATCGGCGGATTGCCAGCCGGCGAGCGATCGTCCGTCGAACAGAACGATCGCGTCCGACGGCGGCGCCGAGGCGACGAACGGGCCAGGCGAGACGACGCGCGGTTGCGGTCGATCCATGGAGTGCTGTGGCCACTGTGTCGACACCTGCCCGCTCACGGAAATCGTCGTCGCGGTCAACAGAACGGCAGCGCGCGCCGCCACCATATTGCTACTTATGGCTGAGAGAGTAGACGAACGCCGCCACCGCGCGGATCTGCTCGTCGCTGAGCGGCTTTTGTATTCCGCCGCGCGGCTGCATTGCATAACGGTGCGACTTGTCTTGGACCGAATCCTTCGGCACACCGGTCGTGATTAGGCGAACGAAGTCCTGGTACGTGCCGTTGACGTGCGTGTGTTTCGCCGTGGTGAGATCGGGTCCGTTCTGGGCGCCTTTCGCGTCGGCGCCGTGACAGCGAACGCACGTGCTGGCGTGAAACAGCGAATCACCGAGCGCGATCGTCGTTGCAGTGACGCCGGCCGGCAAGCCGCTCATCGAGCGCGCGGCCGCGCTGCCCTGCGGTGAGACCGACGGCGACGCCGCGGTAGGAGATCCACCGGACTTATGGCATGCGGAGCTCGCGAGCATCGCTGAGAGCACGACAAGAGCGCGAGTGAAAGAGCTTCTCATTCAGGATGTGTCGGAAAAGGTCAGAGTGGCCAATCGAGCGCCGGAATATGAGACGCTCGATTCGTCAGCGACAGATCCTGACTCGCCGAATCAGTGCGGTGTGATGACCCGCCCCGGAAATCGCTTCACCAGCGTCGGCTCGGTGTCCATCTTCTCGGCCAGCACCTGGGCGGTGAACCGCTGCGCTTCGGAGATACGCTCGACCTCGACCGCGATTGCGTCCACGGCGTGCACAAGGTGCTGGATCTCCGCACCGGCGTCCCGCGGAGACTTGTCGGGGAGCATCGAGCGCAGGCCTCGCTCGCGCGCGCGCAGCCAGAGCGTACAGAAAATGAGCGTCGTCGTGAGCAGCGCCCCTGACGTCGTCAGCAGGAAGATCGCCAGATCGTGGTCGTTCATCATAGGCTCTCGGATCGTGAAGGATCGACGCAGCGCCTCGCCCGTAAGGCTATACGGAGCAGGGCGCGCATTGGTTGCAGAGCGAGTGCACGGCGGAGACCGCCTCGCTCTGCAACCATTACTACGCGTACTACGCAATACCCATGTGGAACCGGGCAAACCGGCGAACGCGAATGGCCTCGCCGGTTCTCGCGGACACGTCCCGGACGAGATCGCGGATCGTGAGCTTCGGCTCGCGCACCCACTCCTGATCCATCAGCACGACGCTGCGGAAATACGCCTCCATCTTTCCATCGACGATCTTCTCCGCGAGGTGCTCGGGCTTCCCGAGCAACCGCACCTGTTGCTCGAACGCCTCTCGCTTCCGCTCGACGACGTCCGCCGCCATCTGGTCCCGATCCACCGCGATCGGAGCCGCCGCCGCGATCTGCTCGGCCAAGTACCGCGCGAGCGTCCTGAAGTCGTCCGTACGAGCGACGAAATCAGTCTCGCAGTTGACCTCGACCAGCACGCCGATCTTTCCGTTGTGGTGGGCATAGCTGGTGATCAAACCCTCGCCGGTCGGCCGACTGGTGCGCGTCTCGGCGTTGGCTGCGCCGCTCATGCGGAGCTGGTCGACAGCTTTCGTGACGTCGCCCTGCGTTCGTTCGAGCGTGGTCTTGCACTGAAGCATGCCGGCGCCGGTGCGGCGCCGGACTTCTTGGATGTTTCTGGCGTTGATCGCGAACATGGAAATTTCCTCATGACCTCTGGCGTTCGTGTTCGAGACCGGGCCGGCGGAAAGTCCTCCCCGCATCGCGACGTCGTGTGTCCTCACGGTCCCGGCTTTCGGCCCATGGGATGATCGTGCGGCGACGTCGTGCTCTGACCTCTTTGAGCTACGGTTCCCGGCGGCACGCGGCATTGCCCATACGTGCCGAAAAAAGGTGTTACGGTGAAACGATTGAACGGCGCGGCGCAGGCAGAGGGCGAATACCGAGTAGGGGAGTCGCGTTCCAACTACTCGAGCGTCGTGCCTGGCCGGCCGAATTTTCTGATGGTCACCTCGTGAAAGAACTGTTCAAAACGGAAAACGCCCCACCATGCGCTCGGCGCAGGTGGGGCGTTGGTACGCTCCCTTGACTGAACGGGTTGTCGGACGCGCTACGACGTCGAACCTCCCGATACAGTCACTGCACCGCTCATGCTTGTCGGCCACGAGTCTCGGCCGTCGATCGAACTGAATTCATTGCGCCTGACGTTCGTCACGCCGGCCTGACTCTGCGCGCCCTCGACGGGCGCGTACCAGCTCGCGCCACGCCGGGCGAAGCCCGGCTGTCGCGTGCGGTCGAGTTGGCGAAGCGTGGAGGCGGTCATGATCAGCGCGTGAATCCTCGTGAACGTGTGTCCTGAAACGACAAATCGCGCCGCCGATGGAGGGCTCGACGCATGTGGCCATCGAGGTAGTCGTCGACCGCGCGTTGGCGCGGAGGAACGACAGCTACACATCGGGACGCGACTCCCAGGGCGCCGAGTTTAAACGAAAATGAGAGAGTTGTCAAGGGCGACGCGGTGGCGTGCGCGACATCACAATCAGGAGCCGGGATCCTCGCAGACGATGCCGGCCACCGGCATGATATCGAACGTGCCCGTTCGCGGACTCGCCCGCCACGCCTGACGAATCTTGCTGAACCGCGAAACGTTCGCTTCGCTCACGACGATCGCGACAACGAACGGATCCAACCGACCTTTCACGTCGCATGATGCGAGCATCATGCGCTCGTCTGCGGCGAGTGGCGGCACGGCGAGCTCGGCGCGACGAATTCGAACGGGAGCTCCGCTGCCATCCTTTGTCATGCTGTCCAACCAGATCGCGCCTCCGCGCGGTGTCGAAACACGGCGAAATACGTAATCCGTATTCGGAATCGTTGCGCCGCCTTCGAGCTTCACACCAGGCGGGAGCGACTCGCTGCGCCCGGCGCCGCTGGTCGGTCCGGGTGTCGCCGCGCTTCGACGACTCGGCGACGCGACGATTGCCGTGTCGGTCGCCCCCTCGCGACGCGCTGATTCGTTCGAGCACGCGGATATCGCGGTCACTGCCGCCGCGACGACAGTCGCGGTCAGAAATCTCAACGCAATCATGCTCCCGGTCGTCCTCGATATTGATTGGACTAATCAGACGACCAAGACCGCGATCTGTTGCCGAATTGCTCGGCGCCGTCTGTGTCTACGGCGCGCGGTCGCCGGTGCGCCAGTCGCACGTCACGGTATCGCCGACTTTGGTGTCGCGAAAGCGCTGGTCCGTGACGACGCACCGCGTTCGATCGAATGCGACGAGCGTCGCCGGCTCCTCTTTGGCGTCGACTCGCTTGCGGCTCGCATTCGGCTGCGAGCTCGCGGTGGTGCGTTGGCCCGGCACTTTCCCGCTGACCGGATTCCGGCTTGGGTCGGGCGCGCTGCCCGGAGGGGTGGTTCGACTCGTCGTGCAGGCGAGCGACGTCATCGCGGCGAGCACGATCAACGGCGCACTGACTTGGAAGCGCATACAGGCTCCAAAGGAAGGTGCGTATGCTTACACCCTCGCATCGGGTTGGTGCCGCGTGCGCTGCGCGTCAATCGCGAACGATGGCGTACAGGTATTGGTCCCGGACCGTTCCGTCTTTGATCGCGCTCCGCCGCATGATCGCCTCGCGCTGGTAACCCACCTTCTCGAGGGCGCGAATCGACCCGATGTTCGTGGTGAACGGCACCGCGAACACGCGCACGAGTCCGCGCTTGGCGAACGCGTAATCGGTCACGAGCCCGATCGCGGCGGTCATGATGCCACGTCCCCAGAATTCTTCACCGAGCCAATATCCGATCTCGGCGCCGATGCGCTCGATGTCCGTGCCGGCATGCAGGCTGATACCGCCGACCGCCTCGCCACCGACGTCGATGGCGAAGCTGGTGGCGTCCGGATCGGCCACGACGCGCGTGATGTAGTCGACGGCGTGCGCATCCGTGAACGGATGCGGGAAGCGATCACGGAGATTCTCCCAGATGCGTCGATTATTGCCGTGCTTGGCGAGGCTCGCTGCGTCGTCCAATCGGTAGCTGCGGACGACGCAGAATGGTGATCGAAGCTCCATCGTCGAGCGAAGCTCAGGTCGTGCCGTCCGGCGGATCGGACGTGCAGCAGCCCGCGGCACACGAGATCCAAATCGGCGGGTCGATTTCGGTTTGCAGCAAGCCGCCAAAACTGGCTTGGCGAACCGGCGCCGCTTGCGCACACGTCTTGAAGTCGGCTCGCGCACCCCGCACGAATGGGTGATTACAACCCTTGAATGCGCCCGTCCTAATCGACCGGTGCGAGCGCGAGCCGGCCGTCGTCGTGAGCTCCTCCAATCGCCACGTCGCACCGCCTCCCTGTGGACCCGGCAGCACGATCAGATAAAACTCATAGCGTTGCCCGGGCTGCATGTGGTACATCGAGTCTGCCAACTGACCGCGGTTGAGTCCTCGCACCGCCACCGTGCCGTTGGCGGACAAACCCGCGCCCGTGGTGAGCGAATCCTCGCCGCCCACGGCATCGATGCGAATGCGCGTGAACCGCGTCGGGTTCGGACCGCCGCAGGCCGCCTCGCCGCGACAGCGACGTTGTCGTTCCTGTCCACCGGTGAAGGTGAGACCGTGCGTGAAATTGTACAGCTCATCACCCGTCATTTGATCGACGGGCTTGGGAAGCGCACCGGGTTGCGGTATCGCCGCGGTTGCCGCGAGAGGCGCGGCGGCCGTAGCTCTCCGGGCTGCCGCGGCGCCGGTGTCGGATCGATCTTGCTTCGACCCGCCGCATCCGGCGATAGCGATGACGGTGAGCGCGATCACCAAGGCACACGCCGAGCGTACTGCCAAAGGCTTCGTCACCTCGGACTCCTGATGGTTGTCGGTTAGAGAAGTTGGCGAACGGTAATGCGGGTTATCTAACGGGTCGGCGTCGCAAGCGCTCGCAGCCGATCCAACGTCGGCTTGAACGACGCATCCGCATGCTGCCACAACACCAAGGCTTCCTGCGCCCGTCGCTGCCGCTCGGCGATCTCGCCCATGCTCGCCGCCAACTCCGCACGCAGCACCAGCGCGCGTCCGACCGCGGCGGCCTGTGCGTCTTCGCGCGTGGCCCACTGTCCGAGTGTTGGAAGAGCGTTGAGCACCCGGTCGAGCTGTCGAATCGCGACAGCCGTGTCGCCAATCGACGTGCGCAGCCACGCCTCCTGCACGGTGAAATCCAAGGCGACTTCGCCGGGAAGAAGCACGCTACGGACCGCGTCGAGCGAGTCCAGCACGGCGCGAACGCGGCGGGCGTCCTGCGCCGCCGCAGCGTGTTGAGCGACATCGAGCGCCGAGATCGCGGGCAACCCGTCGAGCGCGTGTGGGCCGAGACACGGGAACGCCAAGCTCATTGGGCGGACGAGGAGCTCCCGACGCACCGCATCGACGCGCGCCGGTTGGCTATAGCTCTCCATCATCCGATCGACCTCGCGGCGCATAGCGAGCAGCGAGTCGTCGCAGAGACCGGCCGCAGCCCGAATGAACAATCGACTCGCGATGCTCGTGAGCGGCGGCGCGATCCCAAGCCCCGCATTGTGCTCGGAGGTTGCGATCGCCCGCAACTCGCCGGCCCGATCGAGCCGGCCGGTCAGCGCCGCGATTCCCGACAGCCGAGCCGCCGTCGCCGGTGATGGCGTCTTCTCCCCCCACGCCGAGAGTAGCGAATCGGCCAACGCCCGCGTCGATTCGAGCTCGCCGCGCTTGAGTCGCAGGCGGACTTCAACGTCCGCCAGCCTGAGCTGCTGGTCCGGCACTGTGGCAAGCGACCGCGCTCGTCGAATCGCACCACCGGCTCCATCGGAATCCGATGCTAGTTCGCCGCGAGCTTCGTGCGCTGCGGCCAACGCTTCGAAGGCGTCGGGATTCTGCGGATTCGACGCGACCCACTGGCGGGCGAAGGCGAGCAAGATGTCTCGATTTCGCCGCAGCGCATCGGGGAGGGTCGCCGGCACCGAGCCGGCTTTCGCTGCCGTGAAATCGGCGAGCGGCACCGGGACGTAGGCGACGGTGTCGCCGATCAGCGACGGATTGGCGGCGAATGCTCTGGGCGCTGCGTCCGTCGTGCGGCCCGTTCGAATCTGCAGCGGCGTCGTTGGAACGAGGTTCGCGATCATCGAATACGACAGCGCGCGATGCGCCGATGGATCGACCGTCGCGGCACGCATGTACGCTTGCGCGGCGGCCGACCAGCTCGTGCGGAAACTCCAGCCCGACGGACTGTTCGCGTCGCGCACGATCGCGGAGTCGAGCGCCAGGCAATCACCCATCCCATACCATGCCAATGCGTCGAGCGAATCAGCGGAACGCAAGCGGTTGAATGAGTCGCACGCGCGGGGATACGATCGCTCGCCAAGCGCGATCAGCGCGCTGGCGTACAGCGAGTCGCGCCCGTGCAAGGCTGCTTGCGACGCGGCGATGCGCGCCGTGGCGAGCCGGAACTGGTCGCTGTCGAGTCGCCGCTCGAGCTCCAGCGTTTGTGCCAACAACAGCTGTGCCGACACGAGCCGCGCATCGCCGCTCGCCGCGCGTTCCAACTCGCGCTCCGCCGTCGACAGATCCCATTTGTCGAACGCCGCTTTCCCCAACCTGTACGAATCGCGCGCCGATCGCGTCGCCGCCTCGAGCGTGTTGCCCGCGCGATCGCGCAGGATGCTCCGCAACGGCGCCGCGCCAAGCGACGCGAGGGCCAACATCATCGCAACCGAACCGGCCCATGCGAGCGGATGACCGGGCAGCTTCTCGAACGCGCGTCGCCGCCTGGGCGGAGTCGTGCCGAACGCGTGAAGCGCATCGTCGATGGCATCGGCGAATGCCCGCGCGTCGGGGAATCGAGCTTCGGGGGACGTCGCCAGTGCGCGCGCCAACAACTCGTCGATGATGACTGGGACGTCAGTTCGCAGTTTGCTCAACGGCTCCGGCGTTTGACGAAGCCGCTTGCGCAACAGCTCTTGCGGCGTCGAGCCGGCAAAGGCGTGCACGCCGCCGATCATCTCGTACAACACGCACGCGAGCGAATAGACGTCGCTCCGTCCGTCGAACCCGCCGTCGGACAATTGCTCGGGGCTCATGTACGCCGGCGTCCCCACGATCATGCCGTGCCCGGTGAGACGGACGTCGATCTGCTCCATCACCCGCGCCACGCCGAAATCGGCGAGGCACGCGTGGCCGTGATAGAACAAGATGTTGTCCGGCTTGATGTCGCGGTGGACGATCCCTTGGTCGTGCGCGAACGCGAGCGCGATCGCAATCTCGTGGGCGATGCGTAATGCGTCGCCGAGCGGAAGCTGCGGCTCGGCGTCGAGTCGCTGGCGCAACGATCCGCCGTCGACGAACGGCATCACGAGATAGAGGCGCCCGTCGGCAATGCCGGAGTCGTACATCGGCAGGATGTGCGGATGCTGCATTCCCGCGGCGACTTGAATCTCCCGAAGGAACCGCTCGCCGGCGCGTGAGCCGATGCCCGAGTCGAGCGTCTTGAGCGCGACCAATCGATCATGCTTGAGGTCGCGCGCGAGGTACACTGTCGCCGACGCGCCGCGCCCCGTCTCGCGAACGATGAGATACCGTTCGCGCAGCGATTCGATGAGGCCCGGCGGGATCACCGATGATCTCGGGGGCCGGTCGGGAGAGGGAGATTGGTCGGACACAGTGAGAATTGCCTGTCCGGCTCGAGCCGGAAGCGGTTCACAAAGAGGGCGGATGCGCCTCAACGCCGCGCGTTCCCGCAGGTCCTCGCCGCCGTCGGCCCGGACGAGCTCCGAACATCAGGTCGGGAGCACCTGAACATTGTGAGGAAAGGGCTCTGGAGTCCAGCGTTTTCTTGTCCTGCTCGCCTGTCATCTCGGCCGACTCGCATCGCGAGCCGCCCGGGCCCACATTAAGACCGTAACGTCACCTCAGTGAGCCCGGAGGCTCGATGATCCGCCACGCCTGCCGCGCCTCCCTTGGCGCGGCAACCTTTGTCCTCGCGATCCAATCGCTGTCCGCGCAGGCGACACCAGCGGTGCCGGTAGCGACGCAATTCGACAATTTGCATTTCCGCTCCATCGGGCCGGCGATCATGTCCGGACGGATCGCCGATCTTGCCGTCTACGAGAAGAACACGTCGATCTGGTACGTCGCCGCGGCGCACGGCGGCGTGTGGAAGACGACGAGCAACGGCGCCGTGCTCACGCCGATCTTCGAGGATCACGGCCTCATGTCGATCGGCGACGTGACTGTGTCGCAAACGAATCCGGACATCGTCTGGGTTGGGACGGGAGAGTCGAATAATCGACAGAGCACATCGTGGGGCGACGGCGTCTGGAAGTCGACCGACGGCGGCAAGACGTTCGAGAACATGGGGCTGCGCGACTCGAAGCACATCGCTCGCATCATCATCGATCCGAGCAACAACGACGTCGTGCTCGTCGCGGCGACGGGTCCGCTGTTCGGCCCCGGCGGCGAACGCGGCATCTACAAGACGACCGACGGCGGCAAGAGCTGGAAGCGGGTGCTCTTCGTCGACGACGATACGGGCGCGAACGATCTCGCGATGTCGTACACCGATCCGCGGACGCTCTACGCGTCGACATATCAGCGGCGTCGCACGTCGTGCTGCGTCAACGGCGGCGGTCCGGGCAGCGGCATCTGGAAATCCACCGACGGCGGCGACCGTTGGACGCGACTGTCCAACGGAATTCCCGCCGGACCACTCGGCAGAATCGGCCTCGATACGTATCGCAAGAACGGCGACATCGTCTACGCGTCGATCGAGGCGCCCACGCCCGCGGGACGAGGCGCGCCGAGCGCGAATCCGCCGGAAGCCAGAGACACGCTGCCGCCGGGTGGTGGACGCGGCGGTGGTCGTGGCGGCGCCGGCTTCGGCAACGCCGGCGGCGAGAGCGGACTCTATCGATCGAACGATGGCGGCGCCACGTGGCAACGCGTGAACCAGACGAATCCGCGTCCGCTCTACTTCAGCCAGGTGCGCGTCGATCCGAACAACGCCGAGCGCGTGTTGATGGGCGGCGTGAAGATGCAGATGACGATCGACGGCGGCAAAACGATCGAGGGCAACGCGTCGCTCGCGGTCCACGACGACGTCCACGCGATCTGGATCGATCCGAACAATTCGGATCACGTCATGATCGGCGACGACGGCGGCGTGAGCGTGTCGTACGATGGTGTGAAAACCTGGAATTTCTTCGCCAACCTTCCGGTTGGTCTGTTTTATCACGTCGGCTACGACCTCATGACGCCGTACAACATCTGCGGCGGCATGCAGGACAACTATGATTGGTGCGGCCCCAGCCAATCGCGTCAGAGCACTGGCATTCTGAATCACGAATGGTTCCAGATTCAGGGCGGCGACGGCTTCGTGGCGATCCCCGATCGCCGCGACCCGCGGTGGATCTATAGCGAGACGCAGGACGGAAACATCATCCGTCGCAACAAGGTGACCGGCGAGTCGAAGCAGATTCGTCCCGCGCCGGCGAGCAACAACGTGTCGCCGGCGCCGGCCAAGGGCGAGACGTATCGCTGGCATTGGGACACGCCGATGATCATCTCGCCGATCGATCCGGGTGCGTTGATCGTGGCGGCGAACAAAGTCTTCGTGTCGCGCGATCGCGGCGACTCGTGGACGGCGATCAGCCCCGACCTCACGACCAACGCCAACCGCGACACGATCGTCACGATGGGCGTGAAGGGAGCCGACATTCGCTTGTCACGCGACGACGGCATCTCGCAATGGCCGGCGATCGTCGCGCTCGCCGAGTCGCCGCGAGTGCGGGGTCTGTATTACACGGGCAGTGAGGACGGGCTCGTGTTCGTGTCGCGGAATGGCGGCAAGACGTGGCAGGACATCACGAAGAACATTCCAATGTTCCCGGCCGGCGCGTTCGTGAGCAAAGTGGTCCCGTCGCTGTACGACAACGGCACCGTGTACGTGACGGTCGACAATCATCGACTCAACGACTACGCGCCGTACATCTGGGTCAGTCACGATTACGGGCAGACGTTCCGCTCGCTGGTGAACAATCTCGCCGGTGAGAACGTGCGCACGCTGACGGAGGATCACCGCAACCGCGACGTGCTCTACATCGGCACCGAGACGGGCATCTTCCTCTCGCTCGACCGCGGCAAGTCGTGGCAGCGGCTCAAGGCGAATCTGCCGAACGTGCGCGTCGACGAGATCACGCTGCATCCGCGCGACAATGCGATGCTCGTGGCGACGCATGGCCGCGCGATCTGGGTGCTCGATCATCTCGAGCCGATTCAGGAATACAACGCGGTACAAGCGACCGCGGCGGCGGCCAAGCTCTTCACGCCCGGCGCAGCCCTCGAGTGGAAGACGAAGGACGATCGCAACGAGGAGTTCTGGGGCCACCAATACTTCGTCGGCGAGAATCCGCCGAACGAAGCGGTCGTTCAGTATTTGGTGAAGAAGCCGGTGACCGATCTCAAGCTTCGCGTGAGCGATGAGAACGGAAGGTTCGTGCGCGACGTGGCGATTCCGCCGAACAAGATGCAGCCCGGCATCCAGACGGTTTGCTGGGACATGCGCGCCGATTCGATCGCTGCGCCAGTGGCCGCTCCGCCCTCTGATACCGGCGCAGCGGCTGCAGGCGGAGGTCGCGGTGGTCGAGGCGGTGGACGCGGCGCCAGAGCGCCCGCCGTTCCAGGCGTGCCGCAGCCGGTACCGACCGGGTACGACGCAAAGAACCTGTGCGCCGCGAACGACAGCGTGACGACGGGTCGCGGCGGCGGCGGCTTCGGTGGCGGCGTGGGGCTCGGCGGTCCGGGACCGTACGTATTGCCCGGGACGTACACTGTCTCACTCTTCAGCGGCGCTCGACCGATCGACTCCAAGCCGCTGCGACTCGCGTTCGACCCCGACGTCCATTTCGCCGCGGGCGAGCAGGAGAAGTACAACGCGATCGTGATGGACCTGCATTCGCTCCAGCGGCGCGGCGTCGCGATCGCGAAGGCGTTGAATGGTGTGTATCCGCAGATGAGCGATGTCGCCAAGAAATTGAGCGACAGCGGCAACGCCGTTCCGGCGAAGACCAAAGCGCAATTCGACTCGCTCAACAAGGATTTCGAGTCACTGCGCAAACGATTCGGTGTGCCGCTCCCGGTTCCCGCCGCCGGCGGGCGTGGGGGCGGCGGCGGTCGCGGCGGTCCGCCGCCCGATCCGGAGAACATTCTCGCACGTACCGCGACGCTCAAGAATCAGATCATGAGCGTTTGGGAAACACCGAGCGCGGCGATGGTCGGGCAGTACACCGAAGCCAAGACCGACTTGCCCAAGGCGGTTACCGATGCGAACGCATGGCTCACGCGGGCGGCGGCGGTCAGTCAGGCGCTCAAGAAGTACGACATCACGCTCACGGTACCACCGCCGGTCAAATGACCGACGGCAGCGGCGCGTCTTTCACGATCTCGTGAGACGCGCCGCGCGCTACCGGACCACGAGCATCACGACATTGATGTCTTTCCCATCGCGCTGGACAGTCATGTGCAGCTGGTCCCTCTGATCCAAATCGGAGAGCGCGTCCTCGGCGAGAATTGAACGTCCTTCGACCTTCGTGATCAAATCGCCGACGCGAAGGCCGGCGCGATCGGCGGCGCTATGCTCGCGGACCTCGATGATCCGTGGATAGCCGTCATACTTGTAGTAGTACTCGCCGTTCGGTCGTCGTCGCATCGAGCACGACGGTCTGCACTCCACGGCGAAGCCGAACTTGCCGGCTGTCGGCGACGAGCCGGTGGTCGTCACGGCACCGCTGCTGCCGCCCGTGACCTCGACAGGGACGCCGCCAATCACCGGCACACCACGGCCGTAGCCGCTGCCCGCTCCGCTCCCACTCCCTCGGTGAATGCCGTCGATGATGGTCGACACGGTCGCGGCTAACGCTGCGCCATCGCTCCCCGATCCCCGATACACGCTGTCGCCGCGGATATACACGGTGTCTCCGAGATATCGTAGCGAGTCGCCGCGCGCCCTGAATCCGCCTAATGCGGGCGTCCCACGTATTCGGGCGGCGCGCGTGTCGCACGACGCCGGAACCGCGAACCCGAGCACTTGGCGTTCACGCCCGCGACGCACAGTCAACGAATGCGAACCAGGCGCGGGATACGCGAACAGGTCCGCGCCGGCCTGCGTCGTGATCGGATGACCGTCCACTGCCTCGATGACGTCACCGACGGCAGGGCTGCCTTGCACGACGCCGTCGATGACGATCACTGGGCGCGTCGACGCAAACGCCGCCGGCCGATCGACCTGCGTCACCACCGGCTCGGCGAAAAACGTGTACGACGGGCGCTGTCCCGACTCTTGTTTGAACCCGCAATTCGCGCACTGGTACGCCACGATGCCGAACGCCGAGCCCGGCCCACTTGGGCAATTGAGTCCGTACTGCGCCGCGAGTGACGACACTGACCCGGCCGATCCGACGAGCAATGCAAGTTTATTAATGCGCATGATTAGAACCAGATGACAGGTTTGGGCGCGGCCGGCATGGGCGCGGCCACCGGCTGCATTGCTGTAGTGAGCCGTTCCGACAGGCCGGCGTCGAGACTGCTGCGCGCGACCGCGTGCGCGGCACCGAGCAAGACGCGACTCGCCACCTCGACCGCGCCCGAATCGACGTGCGCCGTGGCATCGGCGTACGACTGCGCCGCGCGCACGTACGCCGAGCCGGCGCGCTGGAGCAACAACACACGGTCAGCGACGGTCAGGTCGGTTCGCGCCAGAATCTCCTCGAGCGAATTGCGATGTGCGTATCGACTTCCGGCGAACGCGCCAACGGCGAAGATCGCCGCCGCCGCCGCTGCCTGGATTGTCCAGCGCAACGTCCGAGTTCGCGCGCGGAAGAATCCTTCCTGCCGAAGTCGAGCAACGATTCGATCGGTCTCGCCGGCGTCGAGCGGCGTCGTTCGAGGCAGCTCGGCGAGCTGACGTAGCACGTCGTCGTTGTCGTACTCGGAAATATCTTCATGATGCATTGGAGACTCCCTCACCCAGAGCCAAGCGAAGTGCGTGGCGCGCTCTCGAGAGCGTCGCTTTCGACGTGCCCTCGGCGACGCCGAGTTGCGCGCCGATTTCTTCGTGCGTGAATCCTTCGATGTCGTGCAGCACTACGACGATGCGCTGATGATTCGGCAGCGACGCGAGCGCGCGCTCGAGATCGATCATTGACGCGGGACCATTCGTCAGCGGCGCCGCGGTCTCGTCCAGCGTTGCTGTCTCGCACTCGCCGGACCGCGTCAGATGGTTGAGCGTGGCTCGCACACCGATCGACGTGAGCCACGTCGAGAACTTCGCGTCGCCGCGATATGCGTCGAGACCTCGGCAGCCGGCGAGCCAGGTGTCTTGCACGAGATCGTCGACATCCTGCCGCCGCCAGCCAAGGAGGCGCTGCAGCGTCATCTTGAGTCGCGGCGTGTGGCGCTCGTAAAGCATCCGAAACGCGCGCTCGTCGCCGTCGAGGAACCGGCGAATGAGCGCTGCGTCGGGCAGCTCGAAGGGCAGGAGCGGGAGCGTCACACTAGGTGAGAGGGGAGCTTACGGGAAAAGGTTGCGTCGAGTGACCGCTGGCGGCGTTGGAATGGAAGTGTTCTCATGGCGTGACACTTTATGTCCCGCCTGAGGGACAGTCGCGGCCCGGCGGCACAACACACTGAACACATAAGACGCAAGGCTGCACACAGTTAGTCTGCGGGTTGGTCGTGGCCGCGGTCATGCAATCCCGCGGGCGCGACAACCTCTCGGGAGCAGTCTCCGTGCATCGGCCAACGTTCGCCTCCCCGTCGCCCGCCGCGGCCGCGCTTTTCGCCGCGGCCCTCGTCAGCCCGTGCTCGCTCGTCGTGGCGCAGCAATCCGACGTGACCATCAGTCCGTTCGTGTCGTTTTTGCCGGCGACCGGCGCGAGCCCGCTCGCCGGACTCGCGATCGCGCTCGCCGGCACCAGCAATCTCGCCTTCCGGGCGAGCGGACATTTGGCGCTCGAGAACTCGAGCTCCAGCGCCTTCTATGGAACGAACACCTTCCGCCCATGGGGTGCCGACGCGGACGCCGTCTTCTTCCTCGCCGGACGTTCGTACGGCGGGTACAATCGCGGCTTCTCGCCGTTCGTGTTTGCCGGCGTCGGCGTGTCCGGCAGCGACAGCACGGGACAAAACGTCACGCACAACAACTGGAGCTACGGCGCCGGCGCGACGATTCCAATTGGCAGCGCGGTCGACCTCTTCGGCGAATCGCGGTGGCGAATGTCGCGATATGTGCTGCCGACCGCGTCGCTCGCTCCGTCGCCGACGAACGAGCTTCGCGTCGGACTGACGTTCCACATCGGCTCGCCAAGCAACTCGCACAGTCGCAAAGTGTCGCGCGCTCCCGATCGGCGCAGCGAGATCACGCCGTCGAGTCTTCCCGGCTCGATCGGGCGCTATCCCGCGTCGACGAGAACGTCCGCGGGTGCGGCTCGACTGATCGGAACGGCCGAAGAGTACATCGGCGTTCCGTATCGTTATGGCGGCACGTCGCCCAGCAGCGGTTTCGATTGCTCAGGGTTCACGCAGTACGTATTCGCGCGACAGGGCGTGCGTCTCCCGCGCACGTCGTACCAGCAGGCGGAAGTCGGCCAGTCCATCACGCCCGACTGGAACGCCGTGGAGCCGGGTGACCTCGTGATGTTCGAGGAGAACGGTCGCATCGGGCACGTCGCGATCTACGCTGGGCACAATCGCATCATCCACTCGAGCTCGAGCGGCGGCGGCGTGCGCTATGACGATCTATCGACGCAGCGCGGGCGATGGTTCGTCGATCACATGGTAGCGGCGCGACGCGTGACGCCCGATTCGCGCGGCCTGTTGCTCGACCTCGCGCGGGGATTCGCCGAGCTCGGCGTGCAGCTCGACATGCCGGATCACGCACCAAAGCCGGAGCGGTAGCCCGCGCGGCACTTGGCAACCGGAGCGCTTCGCTAGCTGGTGCGGCGGTACCACGCCCGATGCGCCGAGACTCGGCCGCAGCCGGGACAGGCCGTCCACGCGAACTGGGCGTCGCAGTGTGGACACCGTGCTCGCGTCTCGAACGTGTCAAACCAGCCGCCGCAGCCGTCCGGGCTGCAGAGCCAGGATTCCCCCTTCACGGGCACGTATCCGCACGACGGGCAGGCGATGCCCGGACGGCGCTCGCCGAGTCCGGGCCAAGGGACTGACGAATCCGTCATCGAGCTCAATTCATCCGGCTGACGTCCAAGTTGAGACAACACTCATCGCTGCTTCAGTATGTTGCG
>DASVYG010000442.1:0-2690 GCA_036392315.1 Gemmatimonadaceae bacterium | reverse complement strand
GGTTGCCGGTGGTTGGTGATTGACGTGGTGCTTCTCGTCGCTCCCAAGCCACGATCTGTAGCACAGGCGAGCTCCAATGGAGCGAATGTTCGGTGCTTCGATGATGATGAACCCACCGGGCCTGACCAACTTTGGCCATTGCGCTCGATGTGCCGGTAGCTCCTCCAGATGCAGATGCTCGAATACATGCCAATAGGTCACGAGATCAAACGGGGCCTCTGGCAACTGGTTGTCCAGTGTTTCCGAGACGTCCAGCCGCAGGCCAAAGAGTGTTCGTGCGGCACGTGCGGACCGTTTCGACGTAGTCGTTCCGCTCACCTCGAAACCCAAACGCTGCATGAAGTGGAGGAACTTGCCGTCGCCCGCGCCGACATCCAGCACCGTTCCAGCCGAGAGTCCGGTGTTCTTCAAGACGGCGCGGACGCGCCCGCGATCGAGGATGCGCAGCAGTCCATCAAGGGCCGGCGACAAGCGCGACCCGGTGGCGTTGTCAGCGTAGTAGTCGTCGGCGTCGTAGGCGGACGGAGGCGTCTTGCTCACGGGGCCTGGCGTTGACTCTGAAGAGCCTTGAGAGCGTTCCGGGCATCCACGTTGTTTGGATTCATCCGCAGAGCGAGCTCCAATTCGCGCTCGGCGTCGGACGTCCGGCCCTGAGCTCGCAGCGCCAAACCAAGGTTGCCGCGCGCGCGCGCGTGGTCCGGATCGAGGCGGAGCGCCTCGTTGTACTGCGCGATCGCTTCGTCGAACTTGCCCTGGCTCGCCAACGCAACACCCAGGTTGTTATGCGCGTCGGCATAGTTCGGCCGCAGGCGGATGGCTTCGGTAAAATGCCTGATGGCGTCGTCGAACTTTCCCTGGCTCGCGAGCGCCGGCCCGAGGTTGTTGTGCGCTTCGGGATAATCAGGCCTGATGCGGATTGCTTCCGTGTACTCGGTGATCGCGCCGGCGACGTCTCCCCGAGCCGCGAGCGCATTGCCGTAATACGTGTGCGCCGCGTAGTTGTCCGTCGTGACGTCGAGTGCATGTTTCCACAGTGTCAGGCTGCTTTGCCAATAGTGGAGTTGAGCCCTCGCGACGATCGTGCACGCCACAAGCGCACCTGTCGCGACGACGACGGTCGGGATTCTCCACTGCGACCATCGGCTCAAGACATCCGGGATTCCCCAAGCGATTACGATGAATACGCCGATCAGCGGAATGTACGTGTAGCGGTCCGCCATGGACTGCGTCCCAACTTGCACGATGCCAATCGCCGGAATGAGGGTTCCCAGATACCACAGCCAACCGACCAATAGATACGGGTGCCGGCGACCGGCTAGGATAGCGCCCACCGACGCCGCGACCAGCAGCAGCGCGCACACCAAAACCCAGACTGCCGGCACCACACGCGGATATGGATAGTAGGCGGCAAGGTGCGATGGCCAGAGCGTCTTTCCGATATACGAGACGTAGGCGATCAACGCGTTGCCCAGGCGCTCGATGAGCGGGAGGCGTACACCCGAGGCCACTGTCCCGCCCTGCCGTTGCACGACAAACGTGATCACGCTCGAGGCGATGGACATCGCAAACAGCGGCACCTTCTCGCGCACGAGAGGTCGCGCCGACGCCCACCAACCCCGGCGAAGCTCGAGTCGGTGCAGCGGCCAAACGTCGAGAAGAAGCAGAACGAACGGCAGCGTCACCACCATCGGCTTCGCCATCAAGCCAAGTGCGAACGTAACGACAACCCATGTGTAGCGACTGATTCGAGGCTGGCGGACGTACGCCGCGTATGCCAGCAGGGTCAGCATCCAGAAGAACGCGCTCAACACATCCTTGCGCTCCGCCACCCAGGCGACGGATTCCACGTGGATCGGGTGCAGTCCGAACAGCGCCGCTACCAGGGCGCTGCGCCAGACCGCGCCAGTCATGCGGAACAGCGCGCCGAACAGCAATACCGTGGTCGCTGCGTGCAACATCACGTTCGTGACGTGGTGCGCCTCCGCATCGAAGCCGTAGAGTTGAACGTCCAGCATGTGCGACAGCCATGTGATCGGATGCCAATTCGCCCCGTAGCCCGACGTGAAGGCCCACCTCACGGCGGACCACGTGACTCCGTTCACGATGTGCGGATTTTCCGTCACATATGTCGGGTCATCGAAGCGAACGAACCCCAACTCGTGCGCGGGCCAGTAGGCGATCGCCACTGCGACAACGAGGCCGATCGAGATCCACAACAGTTCGCGTGGAAACCTGGAACGCACTTCAGCACGCGCGACGACCGGCTTGCCTGCGCGCTGCGCGGCGCGACGCTTTCGGCGGCTCTGGCTCATCCGCCCCCCGATCCTGGAGCCAGGCGCTCCAGAGCGCGCCGCGCGGCGGCATGACCCGGATCGGTTCTCAAAGCTGACTGCAAGTGCTCGACGGCTTCTTTCGTACGTCCCACTTGCTCGAGCATCAGGGCCGCATTGTAGTGAAACGTTGCCTCTCCGGGCTTGAGGCGGAGCGCCTCCAGAAATTCGGCGATCGCTTCTTCCGGCTTGCCCGCTCGAGCGAACGCCGCGCCTACATTGTTGTGCGCCTCGGCAAATCCCGGCGCGAGTCGCACAGCCTCCGCATACTCGGCCATTGCGTCGGCGAATCGGCCGTCGGTGGTCAGCGCATTTCCGAGCTCGTTGTGTGCGCTGGCTAGACTCGGATCGAGCCGAAGC